>NZ_JAXBME010000007.1 GCF_033963835.1 Cytobacillus sp. IB215665 | reverse complement strand
AGGAACTACGGGGATAGCCTAATCAATTAGAAGCCGTTAGGTTTCCGTACTTAGGAATCCCCCCACTTCAATCATGACCGTAAGGTCTGATAAGTGGTGGGTAGTTCAAAAAACTCTTATATATCATCTCCATTCAAATTTTGTAAATTGATTAAGAGTAGTGTTATGAAACTTTTATGTTGATTTCCCTGATGAGCTTGTAACTTAACAGGTGAGGGGAGAAGACTCATACCACATCAATAAAACGAATCTCAGGATGAATAAAATATCAGATTCATAAACTACTGTAAGCTATACTCAAAATCATTCTCTAGACGGAGATAAAATCCAACCTCTATTATAAGACAGTGTGATTATTAAGATTTATAATAGTAGATGTGTATACATTTATTAAAGGGGAGATTAATATGCTAACATTTAAGAAACCTGATGTCGAACAGTTTTTACGTGCGTACAGAATTCAAAATTTTGTCGTGAATAATGATGAAAGTCAGCTTATTTTTAGCACGAACATTAGTGGGAAATTCAATTTGTGGGGAATGGATTTACCTAACCAGTTTCCGTATCCGCTTACATTTAATGATCAAAGTTGTCACGACCTTCGTTACGACAAAGCTGGGAAGTTTGTTATTGCAGCATTTGATCATGAAGGGGACGAAAATACTCAACTATATATGATTCCTCCTCATGGTGGACACCTAAATCCCCTAAGAACGGCAGAGGGGCACCAACACATCAACCCTATTCTGTCAGAAGATGGGAAAAGACTATATTATTCTTCTACGAAGGATGACCCAACATACTTAAAAGGGTACTGTTATCAAATGGATTCAGGAGAAGAAAAGGTAGTAGTAGACGGAGATGGAGCGGCTACTTATATAGCTGATATTAGTCCAAATGAAGAAAATATGGTTTTAATTAAGCATTTCTCAAATACACATACGTTAGGATATGTAAAAACAAATGAAGAACTATTTTCATTAACACCAGATTCCGAGAATCAACATACAGTCACCGATGTAGTTTATGTATCTGATTCAGAGCTCTTTTTCCTTACTGATTACAATGAAGATTTTTCATATATAGCAAAATTTGATATCGTAAATCGAAAATTTAGTAAGGTTGTTTCTTTACAAGATGAAAGCTTTAACACTATTAAATATAATGACAGACAGAAGCAATTATATGTGGTTAGTGAAAAAGGTGTTGAAGACCATTTATATGTATACGACCTTAAGTCAAACCAATTAAAAGAAATACAACTTCCTGTTGGAAAGGTCGAACAGCTTTCAGTTTCAGAAAAAGGTAATATTTATTTGTTAGGTACAACTGCTACAAAGCCTTGGAATATATATGTAAAAGAAACTGCTACAAACGAATGGGTATTATTGACTAATAACCGAGTGTTAGGAGTGGATGAGGAACAGCTAGTTGATCCTCAAATACTGAAATATAAATCATTTGATGGTCTCGAAATTGAATCACTCTTTTTCAAAGCAAAGCCTGAAAACAGTAATGGTCACGTTGTCTTTTGGCCACATGGAGGACCACAAGCTGCAGAACGAAAATTCTTTAGAGGAGTGTTTCAATATATTGTTAATGAAGGGTTTAGTATATTTGCTCCAAACTTCAGAGGCTCAACTGGTTATGGTTTGCAATTCACAAAAATGGTTGAAGGTGACTGGGGTCATGGACCGCGGCTTGATAATGTCGAAGGTATAGAGTTTCTCATAAATAATGGCTATGCTGAAAGAGATAAAATCTTTCTTATGGGAGGAAGCTTTGGAGGGTACATGTCGTTGCTACTCCATGGTAGACATCCAGAATACTTCAAAGCTGTTGTAGACATTTTTGGACCTAGTGATCTGTTTTCGTTCATTAATTCCGTACCAGAGCATTGGAAACCTGTTATGAACCAATGGGTAGGAGACCCTGAAAAAGATAAAGAGAAATTAATTGAATATTCACCGATCACATATTTAGAAAATATGACAAAACCTATGCTCGTCATTCAAGGTGCAAATGATCCTCGTGTTGTTAAAGCTGAGTCAGATCAAATTGTTCAAGCGTTACAGGAGAAAGGGCGAGAAGTCGAATATATTGTTTTAGAAGATGAAGGGCACGGTTTTTCTAAAAAGGAAAATGAACTTAAGGTGTACAGAGCTGTAAGTGAGTTCTTTAACAAACATATGTAAGGATAGTATAGTCCTTTATACGATTATGGAATAAAGTTCTACGGTTTAGCGACGAAACCAAAATCCTATTCATTTTGTGAAAAAACAAAATGGGTAGGATTTTTATTGTTCAGAAATTACACTTTTCTTCCTATTTTTTGATATTTATATATATAATTACTTGCGATAAATATTAATGTGTATTCGTTTTTTGAAGCATAATCTTTCTATACATACCGTTAAATAGTACAGGTATATCTTCTTTAATGAAGCGGTTTTCTTTGTTGTTTTCGTATAACTTGTTAAAGTTTTTTTTCGTATTAAAAGAATGTAATTTTAATAGTTCATTCATTAATAATAGTGATAATCCCGTATATTTATGTGCAAAATTGAGAATTAAAGCTTCGTATTTTTATACTTGATTTTAAATATTCTTTCTACTGATTAGCTATTTATTATGTAAACCCCACTATTCTACTAATGTACTCTAGAGCTAGCTGCATCATAAATTGGTATAGTGTTTCCACATTCACCAATTTGTAAAACTACAATAGCTATATATCTTTTAGTCGGCTGCTAATCAGCCTATAGGACGAATCAAACTCATTCCTAAGCTAGTTTATCTTTGGAATTATTTAGCATATTATTTATAGAGAATAGTCAATGACATTTATGTACAATGCCTAACTATGTAGTGTAAGGGAGGATAAATTAAAATGTTAAAAGCAAAAACGCCAAATTTTATTGATGCTAACAAACAAATTATTCAAGATAGTATTGCTTCGTTAGAAATGATTAGGATCGGTGGAGTCGAACAATGCATTCTTATAAGGGGAAAAAATAAACATAAACCGCTCATACTTTTTTTACACGGGGGACCTGGTGCTGCTCAAATAGGGTATGCTCCAAAGCTTCAGCAAAAGCTAGAGGAAGATTTTGTAGTCGTGAACTGGGATCAAAGGGGGGCTGGAAAATCTTACTCAAAAGAAGTTCAAATTGACAGTTTAAATATTAGCCAATTCCTCTCAGATGTACACGAGTTAGTAGTATTACTTCTGCAGAGGTTTAATCAACAGAAATTATACTTAGTCGGGCATTCCTGGGGAAGTCTGTTAGGATCGATATTTGTCAAGAGGCATCCCGAGCTAATACATGCATATATTGGTGTTGGTCAATTTGTGAATATGGTGAAAAATGAAGAAATCTCTTATCGTTTTACACTTGAGAAGGCTAATAAAACAAAAAATAACAAGGCAAAGAAGCAATTAGAAAAAATTGGATACCCACCGTATAATAAAATGACTGATATCGTTATTCAGAGAAAGTGGTTAGATAAATTTGGTGGTGCTGTTTATGGATCTACCCAAATGAAGTCCATTCGTAAATCGGTATCGTATAGAGAATATTCTATTATAGATTGGCTACGCTTTATGAGACATAATAAATTTTCTTTTTCCAACAGTAAGCTATGGGATGAGCTGATGGCGATGGATTTGGTAAGCGAAGTAGATGAAATGAAAGTACCAGTGTATATTTGTGTTGGTCGTTATGACTACACTACACCGTTTGAGCTTGCTGAGGAATATTATGAGCATTTAAAAGCACCAAAAAAAGAACTCGTGTGGTTTGAAAAATCAGCTCATTCACCTAATTTTGAAGAGCCAGATAAATTTTACGAAGTGTGTATGCAAGCAACAAAATAATAGTTATAACGAAAACAACTGACCGTGACGCCCTATGGTTACGCGGGTCAGTTGTTCTAAGCTGTAATTTATAATGATACTTTCTCGTTAATCTTATGAATAATGGCATGTGCGACACCATGCTCATCATTAAGTAATGTCGTCATATGGCAAACATCTTTAATTTCTTGTTTTGCGTTCCCCATTGCAACACTATACCCAACCTTTTTAAGCATCGACAAATCATTATGGCTATCTCCGATTGCAACTGTTTCGCTAAGTGGAATGTTTAGCGTATTTGCTACAAGCTGTACTGCATTTCCTTTAGATGCTTTATGATGTTGAAGTTCAAAGTTATTATCTGCTGATGAAACAACAGTGAGGTTTTCTTGTTCTGTGAAATAATCCCATCCTTGTAGTCGCTTTTCCTCGTCTAGGGAAAAAGCAAGGATGTTATATACTGCTTCTTTTGTATGAAGAATATCTTGATAATGATTAACAAATGTAAAGCCTGTTTGAGTAAATTGTTTGTGAGTATCGGCAAGAAGCTTTTCTTTACTTATCTCTGGGTTTGCACTTGTTAAGCGGTCTACCTCGATTGCCAAAACATCACGACAATGATGTGGAGTATATATTCCGTTATCTGTTGTAACCTCGTAATAAAGTTCAGTGTCTTCTAGCCACTTTATACTACGTTCAACTACGTTATTCTCCATAGCAAATGAATGGAGTAGTTCACCTTTTTCTGTATGAATCATCGCCCCATTTGAACTAATGATTTTTGTTGATAACTCAGCGTCTTTACATATTTTAACGGCATCAAAATAAGCTCTTCCTGTTGCAATGATAACTTCTACACCATTGTCCTGAGCATCTTTAATTGCAGCTAAGTTTACTTTACTAATATTCTTCTTATGATTTAGTAGGGTGCCATCAAGATCTATTGCAAGTAATTTCATGCCCCTTTTCCTCCTGAATTCTATATTAATGGCTGTCATCGTATAGAATGTTGTCTTTCGTACTAATAATTAAACACTTACACAACTAGCGTTCGTGCATCTTTTCTTCGATAAAGGCTATAAAAATCATATAATACTCATCAGTTACTCAAAAGTAGGTGACAAAGCAACATAGTTCACGAAAAGAGCCTTATAAATTTAACATTTGTGAAGACGCAACTAATAGTTCAACATCATAGTCATGCAAAACATTCATGAGTGAATCATCAATTTGTTGATCGGTAATGATCACATCAATTTGTGATAATGCTGCAAATGTAAAAAAAGCCTGTGTATGAAATTTCGTTGAATCAGCTAAAACTATTACTTCAGTTGCTTGCTCAATCATTTTCTTTTTTACAAATCCATCCTCTTCATGTGCAATGGTCAGACCGCGATTTGATATACCAGTAACACCAATAAATGCCTTGTCAACGTTGTAGTGTGAAAGTTTTTCTACAGTGGATGAACCATAGAGAAAGCGGTGTTCTTTATTTAATTGACCACCTAGTAAGTATATGTCTGCTCCAGGGTTATTGGACAAGATTAATGAATGACTAATTGAATTTGTTACTACTGTACAATCTGTAGCTTGAAGAAATTCTGCACAAGCTTGTACGGTTGTCGATTCATCCATAATAATAATATCGCCATCGTTTACTAGCGTGGCTGCAACTCTACCAATTGCTTCTTTCTCTTTAGAAAGGAGACGTAGTCTGTCATTATAATTTTTTATTTCATTATTTAAAGTTGGTAGAATTGCCCCACCTCTTGTTCGTAAGATAGCTTGCTTTTCTTCAAGCTTGACAAGGTCACGCCGAGCAGTATCACGTGAAACATTATATTGTTGACAAATTTCATCAATGCTTATCTTTTTATGGATTTTTAAGTAATTAAGAATGGCAAGCATTCTTTCCTCTTGAAACAAAAGATCACACCCTTCACATACTTATTGTAAGTAATTATAAGTAAAAATAATAAAATAATCAAGCGTTTATAAGTTTTTGTGATTTTTAGTAAGTTATATTAAGTGGTTTTTATATAGAATGTTGTTTTTGTACTAACAAATAAAAACATATACAAGTAGGTTCGAGGCATTTTTTTTCTATAAAACGTGACTGTTGAATTTTTATCTTGATTGTTAGAACGATAACAGCAAAGTTTACGAAAAGTACCTTAAGTTAAGGTAATAATATTCAATTAGAATATCAAAAATTATTATTGACTACTTGTATATACAGGTTTATACTTTAAATGTAATTTGTATATACAAGTTAGTGAAATATGTAAGCGATATCAGGAGGGTGAGATGATGAGCGAAAAACAACAAGTTGAGCAAATTATTAATGCAATAGGTGGGAAAGAAAACATTGAGGCTGCAACACATTGTGTTACGAGGTTAAGGTTTGCGTTAAAAGATGATGATATCGTAGATAAGGAAGCTTTAGAAAAGATAGAAATTGTAAAGGGTACTTTTCTTGCTAATGGTCAATTTCAAGTTGTTATCGGTCAAGGTTTAGTAGACAAAATATATAATCAACTCGTAGAAATGGCCGAAATAGGTAGTTCAACAAAAGAAGAGATTAAAACAGTTGCCGAAAAGAAATTAAACCCAATTCAGCGAATGATTAAAACGTTAGCAGATATTTTCATACCTATTTTACCTGCCATCGTTACCGCTGGGTTATTAATGGGGATTAATAATATTCTAACTGGTCCAGGTATATTTTATGATGAGAAGTCTTTAATTGACGTTCATACACAATGGAAAGATATTGCTAATATTATAAATTTAATTGCTAATACTGCGTTCGTTTTTTTACCTGGTCTAATTGGTTGGTCAGCTGTAAAACGGTTTGGTGGAAGTCCGTTACTCGGTATAGTACTCGGCCTAATGCTTGTCCATCCTGGTTTACTTAATGCATGGGCTTATGGAGATGCGTTAGCAAATAACGAAGTTCCTTACTGGAATTTATTCGGTTTAGACGTAGCAAAAATAGGATATCAGGGTCAAGTGTTACCTGTATTAATAGCATCATTTGTCTTAGCCAAGATTGAGCTGTTTTTAAATAAGAGGATTGCAGATGCTTTCAAACTTTTATTAGTTGCACCAATTACTTTATTAGTCACAGGGTTTTTATCATTTATTATTATTGGTCCAATTACTTTCGCAATTGGGAATGGCATTACAGATGGGTTAGTATTGGTTTTTGATAAATTTGCAGCATTAGGTGGATTATTATACGGTGGGCTTTACGCACTACTAGTAGTAACAGGGATGCACCATACTTTCTTAGCAGTAGATATACAACTGATCGGTAGTACTGGTGGAACATTCTTATGGCCAATTCTTGCTTTATCGAATATTGCTCAAGGGTCTGCAGCATTTGCTATGATGGTAGTATCAAAAGATGAAAAACTGAAAGGGTTATCACTTACTTCAGGGATCTCAGCATTTTTAGGAATTACAGAACCAGCTATGTTCGGTGTTAATATTCGGTTTAAATACCCGTTTCTTTTTGCAATATTTGGTTCAGCAATAGCAGGTATGTTTATTACAATAAATTCTGTTCAAGCTTTCTCTATAGGTGTAGGAGGTCTTCCAGGATTTTTATCAATTGTACCTGATAAGTGGATTTCATTTTTTATAGGTATGGCTATCGTATTAGTTGTTCCATTTGTGTTAACAATAGTATACGGTAAATTAAAGAAAAGCTAATTAATATGTTGGGGTACACATGAGATTGTTCAAAATAGACGGAGTCGATTTTCAATTTGATTGAAAGGTTACAGGTCGGATATAAAATCCTTATTACTATTACTCATTTTTTAACTTCATTTGATATGGCGTGTGTACTAAAATATTCTCTTTAGTGAATTTATCCTAATCGATGATTGAGCGCAGAAAAAGCAAAGCTTTTTCTGCGATGCTCATTTTAAGTAGCTTTTAATGCTCAGCGGTAGATTTTATAAAGAGAATATAAGTAATTATAAGGTCGAGGATACAAGTGGCTAGAAAATAGTAGGTAAATGAAACGATGAAATGGTCATCATTACAATCGATAATTTCTGTACTTTTATTGGAATGATCAATGCATCCAAGATTACTCAACAAAAGGATAGGTGGTAACAAAATGAAAGACGCTTGGTGGAAAAGATCTGTAGTATATCAAATTTATCCAAAAAGCTTCAAAGATACAACTGGAAACGGTGTAGGTGATTTACAGGGAATCATTTCTAAGCTTGATTATTTAACCGAACTTGGTGTAGACATCATATGGCTAACACCTATATATAAATCCCCGCAGCGAGATAATGGTTATGATATTAGTGATTATTTTAGTATTCATGAGGAATATGGAACGATGGCTGACTTTGACTTATTATTAACTGAAGCACACAAGAGAAATATGAAGGTTATTATGGATATTGTTGTAAATCATACATCGACTGAGCATGCTTGGTTTAAACAGTCACGTGAAAGTATGAAAAATAAATATCGTGATTTTTATATATGGCATGATGATATGGGGAAGGAACCAAATAATTGGCAATCAAAGTTTGGCAACTCAGCCTGGGAACTTGATGACCAAACAGGTCAATACTATTTACACTTGTTCGACATTACACAAGCAGATTTAAATTGGGAGAATAAACAAGTTCGCGAACATGTATATGAGATGATGCACTTTTGGTTTAAAAAAGGAGTTGACGGCTTTCGTTTAGATGTCATTAATCTTATTTCAAAAGATCAGCAATTTCCTAATGATGACATAACCAGATCAGGTACTACAGGGGACGGAAGGAAATTTTATACCGATGGTCCACGTGTTCATGAGTTTATACATGAGATGAATAGACAAGTGTTTTCAAAGTACGATAGTATGACAGTTGGCGAGATGTCATCAACAACGATTGACCACTGTATTAAATATACAAACCCAAAAAGACAGGAGCTTGATATGACCTTTAATTTTCATCATTTAAAGGTTGATTATCCAAATGGAGAGAAATGGGAGGTTGCAAATTTTAACTTTTTGCAACTAAAACAAATTTTGTCCACATGGCAGAGCGAAATGATTAAAGGTGGTGGTTGGAATGCTTTGTTTTGGTGTAATCATGACCAACCAAGAATTGTATCAAGATTTGGTAATGATCAAAGGTACCATAAGGAATCTGCTAAAATGCTAGCAACAACGATTCATTTGATGCAAGGGACACCTTATATATATCAAGGAGAAGAAATTGGAATGACAAACCCTAACTTTGATCGCATAGAGGATTACCGTGACGTAGAGTCGTTGAATATTTACAAGATGAAAAAGAATGAAGGAATGAAAGAGAACGAAATACTCAATATTTTAAAACAAAAATCTAGGGATAACGCAAGAACACCTATACAATGGGATAATAGCAAAAATGCTGGCTTTTCCAAAGGAAAACCTTGGATTAATGTTTCTGCTAATTATAAACATATAAATGCAACTGAAGCTCTACGTGATAACAATTCTGTCTTCTATCATTATAAACAACTAATTTCATTAAGGAAAAAGTATGACATCATCACATATGGGGATTTTCAACTAATTTTAGAAGATCATCCGCAAATTTATGCGTATGTAAGAAGCTTTAAGAATGAAAAATTGTTAGTGATAAATAATTTTTATGCTAAAGAAGCTACTTTTCTTTTACCTGAAACGGTCGAAATAGATGGTTATTCTAACAGTATATTATTATCAAATTATAATGATTCACCAATGAACATTAATTATATCGAACTAAGGCCGTATGAATCGATTATTTATCACTTAACAAAATGATGATACAATAAATTTGGTGATTTAATATGAGACAAAACAAATATAATGCAATATATAACGATATTACAGGAAAGATTCAACGTGGAGAAATAGAACCGAATACAAAGTTACCATCTGAACATGATTTAGCAAAAAATTATGATACATCAAGAGAAACGATTAGAAAAGCGTTGAATTTGTTATCTTTAAACGGCTATATTCAAAAGGTGAAGGGAAAAGGGTCTATCGTGTTAGATTTACGAAAGCTTCAATTCCCGGTGTCAGAGCTAGTAAGCTTTAAAGAAATTGCTCAAAAGATGGAAGGACAATTAGCAACACATGTTCATGAGGTCGTTTTAAGTGAACCTAACCTTTATATTCAAGATCAATTGAATATATCACCAACTGAAAAAGTATGGGAAGTCTTGCGAGTTAGGGAAATCAATGAAGAGAGAATTATTTTGGATAAAGATTATTTTATTCAAAAAATCGTACCGACATTAACGAAGCAAATTTGTAAGAATTCTATCTATGAATATTTAGAGCGAGAATTAAATTACAAAATAAGCTTTGCAAAGAAAGAAATTACAGTTGAAGAGGCAACGGAGGAAGATCAGCATCACTTAGATTTAAATGGTGATCGACACATTGTTGTAGTTAAAAATTATGTATATTTAGATGATGCTAAGTTATTCCAATATACAGAATCTAGACATCGGATGGATAAGTTCAAATTTGTAGATTTTGCTAGAAGAAGTCAATAAGAAAGTTCTTTTTATTAGACCTATTCATTGCAGTTCTGCCCGAGTTAGAGTCGGGATTCAAGTGGCATCTAGGCGTGAGCGGTATTAAACCGAACTCATGCCTTTTCTTTTTGTGAAGAATAATTTCTCACTTAATTATTGTGAAAATTGTACTATACATGTAACTAATTTTTGATCAGGTGGAGTATAGTCTCCAACTGATATTCTTTTGTGATGTCGAAGTTTACCTGCTGTAAAATAGGCAATTCATCTAAATTATAAATGCAATGCTTATACTTATGATAAACATGTATTTTACATAAGAAAGAGAACCTTTAGTACAAGTAATTACTATTATATTGAAAAAGGGGGAGGTTAATTTTGTGTTTATAAGACCTAGTAAAGGTAAAATTATATCCGGTTTTCGGACAAAACGTAGGCCAAATCATCACGGTATTGACATCGCTCAATCAGGTAAAATAAATATTTTAGCAGTTGCTAATGGTAAGGTTAGTCGTTCGTATACATCAAAAAGCTATGGAGAAGTCATTTTTGTTGTTCATCATATTAATGGTCAAACGTGGGAGACAGTATATTCACATCTAGAACTGGGGACAAGAAAGGTAAAGGTGAATCAACTAGTAAAGCAAGGTCAATTATTAGGATATATGGGTGATACGGGTTATGCTTCAAGGCAGCATCTTCACTTTGAACTTCACAAAGGTCGATGGAATTTTAATAAAACCAATGCAGTTAACCCGTTGGATTTTATAGAAAGTTGATCTATCATTTCTTTTTCTAGTAGACTCAGAGTTACGCTAACATTGTAGTCGGGGATAGTTATTTTTTAAGGTACAAAAAAGCTGTCGACTTAGTCGAGAGCCTCGAGCTTGTTTAATTAGTTGTCTACTTCTTCATGCTTTAGTGGAATTTTCATTTCCAAGGTAATGAGCAAGTTGGTCATAAAAATCCTGTGGATGATCAGCATTCAAAATGATTCTGCTAACATTTTTTTTCATACCATATAGAAGCTTTACTTGCTGAGGTTCGTTTAATAAAATCTCAAACATAGGTTTTTCTTTTATAAAATCGATGGCTCTTGCATCAAATAACGTATTTAATTCTTTATTCGGTATCTGCTCTGGACCATCATAATGCTTAAACTCTTTAATTTTATCAAGTGGTATATCAATACGTTTAGAAAACCCTACGGTTAATAACAAGTTTTGTTTAGTTAATAAAAAGGGAGACAATCTAGTTGCCTGTATTTCAGCTAAGATAAACAGAACACTGTAAATGTTTAAAATAAGAAGAATATAGGCTACGACCTCATTCCATTGATGTAAAAAGTAATGGAGGCCAATTGATTCTATAACAATCGCATGAATGATCATAATATTACAGGCTATCATACTAGTCTTATGGTGGTAGGTAAATCTTAACTCAGACGGGTTCGTAAATTTCTTTCGCCATGAAAAGAATGCATAATATAACATACTAATGTCTGTAAGTAGAATTTGTACTATACGATTTCCAGGTAAATGTTTTTCAGCTGTTTGCTTAATATTATGCTGGAAATATGTACTGTTTGAATGGTTAGATTTATAGTCTTTAATGATAATCTTCATTTTTGAGACGATTTTAAATAAAATATATAGTTCTAGTAATACAAAAATTGCTTCGCAAAAAATTACAAAGTAGTTTACAAAGGGAAATTCTTTAAAATAATTATTAGGAACAATTAAGTATGCCACACCGTAACTGAGAAGAATAACTAAACCTATATATTTGATGGAAAAACGCTTTCGAATAATGAAAAGGTAAGTTAATAAAGGAATGACTAAAATAAAATCAAGTAATGAACCTATAATTGCAGCGTCGGGAATTGGTTCTAATGAGGGCAAGTTGTATAAAGTGAAATTCGTAATTAAAATGATACTAATTAACAGCAAGAACCAAATATAGTTATGTTTTTTGATCACATTTGTCATATTAAACCACCTCTGACACCCATTATATAACATATTTCATAAATTTTCACTATTACCATTCATGTTATATTCTATACTAATTTGAGGGTAAAAAAATCCAACTGATAAATTATATCTCTGTTATAATAGAATTATCATGCATTCACCTAATATGTAATTAATTTGGACTACTACTTTCTAGCTAATATTGAGGAGTATTTGTATATTTTGTGAGGCTCTTTTACATAACACTTACATTTAAGAAAGTGATATGTAATATGTGATTTTTATAGCCTTTGGAAGAAAATACGCTCCGAACGTTAGTTATATGCGAATATAGCTTTTATTGCGAAAAAGCAACAGAGTGGGCATGATAGGCGGTGTTTAAATCATCGCTTATTTTATATCGTACAATTTTATTCTTACATTGCACGTGCTAGATTTACTAAAGGCTAAATCATAACGAATGATCATCGTATATACTGTTGAAAAAGGTGAGTAGATGCATTCAAGATTAATTGTAAATAAGCGACTTGTATTGGCATACTTTATTGGTGGTATAGTTTGGATTTTTTTTATAGATGATATTCTGATTCTTCTTAACATAATGCACGATCCTTACGCATTAAAACTAGTAGAAACTATTATTTTTATAGTGGTTTCATCATATTTATTATATAGTTTCATAAAACAAACTGAATATTGTAAGAAGGCTGAAGAGGATGAAAACCAATTATCGCTATTAATCAATTCGATGCCAGATTTCGTTTGTTTTAAAGATGGTGAAGGACGTTGGTTGAAGGTAAATGATTTCGGTCGAGACCTTTACCACTTAAATGAGGTTGATTATATTGGGAAAACAGATGCAGATTTAGGGGTAATTAATCCCTTTTTTAAAGAAGCGTTTGATGAGTGTTTGAAATCAGACAACGATACATGGAAGCAAGCGAAGATAACAAGAGCAGATGAATCATTTATATTACCTAATGAAGAGACAAAAACTTTCGATGTGATAAAAGTCCCATTGTTTTATGATAGTGGAGAACGAAAAGGACTCGTCATTATTGGTAGAGATATTACACAACAAAAACTTACTGAAGCGATGCTATTGAAAAAAGAGAAATTGTCGGTAATCGGTGAAATGGCGGCTGGAATAGCTCATGAAATTAGAAATCCACTAACAGGTGTTAAAGGGTTTCTACAGTTAATGGGAGAAAATAATACTGCTTCAAAAGATCATCTTTCGATCATCATGTCAGAGATGGATAGAATTAACCACATTGTTAGTGAACTGTTAGTACTATCTAAGCCACAGCCTAAAAAATATAATCCATTTTTATTAAGTGAATCGCTATCATATGTTTGTAATATTACATCACATGAAGCGAAGGAGAAAGGTATCATCATAGATTTTGGCAATGATTCATATGACCCAACAGTATTCGGTGATAGAAATCAACTAATCCAAGTTTTTATAAATATCGTTAAAAATGCTATAGATGCTATGCCTAGAGGGGGAAGGATCGATATTAGTGTAAACAATATTGATCAAAAGTTTGTTAAGGTCATAGTAGTAGATGATGGCATAGGAATACCGAAAGAAAGACTCAATAAAATAGGAGAGCCATTCTTCACCTTGAAAGAAAAAGGGATGGGCTTAGGGTTAACGATCAGTAATAAAATCATAAATGAACATAAAGGAACAATCAATATTAAGAGTGTTGTTACAGTTGGTACTACCGTTAGTATCACGTTACCGGTATACAATGATCATGTTCCCGAAGCTTGCAAATCTAGTAATAAATAGATTGTTTTATTCTTTCTACTAATCACAATTAATTTCTGTTTATACATAGGACTTGACATATGACCTAGTAAATAATATGATGTTAATTTCAACGAAATGTTTTTACTTAAATTATCAATAAGTAAGGTGTGAATATATGGAGTGGAAAAATCTTTATAGAGGGTTCCTTATGGGGACAAGCGATCTTATTCCGGGAGTAAGTGCCGGAACAATAGCAGTCATTTTAGGCATATACAACAGATTGATACAAGCGATTAATAGTTTTTTTAGCAAAGATTGGAAAAAACAACTAGGCTTTTTAATTCCTTTAGGCGTAGGGGTTTTATCAGCTATATTTCTTTTAAGTCATTTAATAGATGTACTATTGGAGGAATACCCCCAACCGACTAACTTTTTCTTTCTAGGGTTAATTATCGGTATACTACCGTTTTTGTACATAAAAGCAGATATAAAAAATACATTTACTAGTAAACACTATATCTTATTAGTAATTGCCTTTCTAGCCATTGCTTCTCTATCTTTGTTTAATCAAAAAACTGTCGTTTTGGAGACAATAGGTGCTACACAATTATTAGTTTTATTTTTTTCTGGTTTTTTAGCAAGTATGGCAATGGTGTTACCAGGTGTAAGCGGCTCTTTTGTATTGTTGCTCATCGGTATGTATGAACTTATTCTACATGAAGTTTCAGAGTTTAATTTCATCGTCATTGGTGCTGTTGGAGCGGGCGTATTATCTGGTATCGTCCTTATGAGCAGATTGTTAAAGTATCTTCTTACTTCTTATCCAATAATGATGTATGCAGCTATTATTGGAATGGTGGCTGGATCAACCTTTGTTATTTACCCAGGAATTGACGGACAAATTATTATTAGTATAGTGACGCTTACTGTTGGGTTTGCCACAGCAGTTATTTTAGGGAGAATCGAAAACAAAAACTAACGAAAGAAAAAAACCCCACCACTTAGTGATTCATATCACTATGGTGGGATTTATTTTGATCTATAATGAGAATAGTTATCAATCAACCTATCTATAACTAGGAGGCAATGAAAATGGAAATAAAAAATATATCTGATTTTACAAATGACAATAAAGTGCTAAAAAAAGTGGTCTACCGTACAGACTACTCTACAACAGTATTGGTAAAGCTAGCACCTGGGGGAGAAGTAGCAGAGCATAATCACCCTAAGCATGACATTTTTGTGCAGGTGGTCGGAGGTGAAGTGAAGTTTGTTGTAAACGGTGAAGAACATGAACTGTCAAAGGATCACTTACTAAGATTAGAGGGTCATGAAAAGGTTAGTCTTCAAAATAACACTGAAGCTGATGCAACAGTTTATATAATACTTTCTAAACAATAATGAGGATAGAGTATAATGGGAGTCTTTCTTCATAACTTTTATGCGTTAATTGACATATAGTAGTAGCTTATAATAAGATTCACTGATCCTTCTTTACTGGGAACAGTGAATCTTTTATGTACGTTAACGAATCTATTATTTATACACTATACTGTTTTACTATTTTGGCTTATGCATTCAGTTACCTGTTTACGAAGTTTATATTTTTGAATTTTACCTGATGCAGTCATTGGGTAATCATTTAGAAATAGAATATATTCAGGAATCTTATAAAAAGCGAGTTTACCTGTGCAAAAAGATTTCACATCTTCTTCTGTGATGGTTCGACCTTCCTTTACTTTAATACAAGCAGCTACCTTCTCACCATATTTTTCATCAGGAATGCCAATTACTTGTACATCTAAAATATCATCGTGTCTATATAGGAATTCCTCTATTTCACGGGGATATATATTTTCTCCACCCCTGATAATCATATCTTTCAGTCTTCCAGTTATCTCTATATAATGATCAGCATCCATAATGGCTAAATCTCCAGTATGAAGCCATCCATCTTGGTCAATTGCCTCGTCTGTCGCTTCTGGCATGTTGTAATATCCTTTCATGACTAAATAGCCTCTCGTACAAAGTTCACCAGGTGTTCCATATGGTACTTCTTTACGAGTAACAGGATCGACTATTTTAACTTCTACATGCTCGTGTGGTTTACCTACGGAGTTAACACGTCTGTCTAGTGGATCATTAGTCGTCGTTTGGGTTATGACAGGTGAAGATTCAGTTTGACCGTAGGCAATTGTAATTTCCTCCATACCCATCTCGGTCATGACTTTCTTCATTACTTCGATTGGACAATTAGAGCCAGCCATAATTCCTGTACGTAGTGTTGATAGATCATATCGGTTAAAGTTCTCATCATTTAATTCTGCGATGAACATCGTTGGAACACCATGTAATGCGGTACACTGCTCTTGTTCCACTGTTATCAATACTTCTTCTGGGTTAAATTCTACAATAGGTACCATTGTAGCTCCAACGGAAACACAGGCTAAAATACTTAGGACACAGCCAAAGCAATGGAAAAATGGTACGGGGATACATAATTTATCGTTATTTGACAACTTCATTGCTTGAGCAACCAAATATCCGTTATTAACAATATTATTATGTGTTAACATGACACCTTTGGGAAATCCAGTTGTGCCAGAAGTATACTGCATATTTATAACTTCATCTGGACTTAAAGATATCTCAACATCCTTAAGTTGTATATCTGTTATGTCATGACTAAGTTCCAAAAGCTGATTCCAATTCAGCATATATGATGGAGTCTCTCCAGAACCGATATAAATGATGTTTTTTAAGAAAGGTAAGTCATCAATATCGAGCTGTTCTCTATTGAGAATTTGCGTTGTTGACTTAGTAATCTCTTCTATAATATCTATGTAAGAAGTTCCCTTATATCCGTTAATACAAAACAAACTTGTTGAATCTGATTGCTTCAATAAATATGCTAACTCGGATTCTTGATAACTAGTATTAACTGTTACGAGAATTGCTCCTATTCTTGCAGAAGCAAATTGGAGTAATAACCATTCAGGAACATTCGTAGCCCATACAGCTATGTGATCACCTTTTTTAATTCCTAGACCTAGTAATGCTTTCGCAAGATTTGTTGTCTCATCATAAAATTGCTTATACGTTAATCTTTTTCCTAACTTTGAGTAAACAACTGCTTCTTGATCAGGATACTTGGAAACCGCTTCAAGGAGTACATCTCCTATTGTTTGGTTTTTTAATGTAGTCATAATTACCTCCTCATGTAAATGAAAATTTCACATTAAAATTTCCTGACGTCTAGCAAAAGAATACTTATTATAAGCGTGATTTCATAATAGTTGCAGTAGTTGTTATATGGCTATTCTTATCGTTTTAATAAGATGTGCAAATATGATCATTGTATTGTTAACTTGTAAATCTAATTACATTATATACCTAAATTTGAATTTTCAAAACATTTTTAAAATAACCTTGAATAAATCAAATAAGAAGATGTATGATAGTAATAGTTCTACGTACTGACCAGTAAGTATGTGAGGGGGAGTAAGATGAATTTTTCATATTCTGATAAGGTTAAAGTGTTGCAAAATAGCTTAATAGATTTCATGGAAAAGTATGTTTATCCAAATGAAAAAACTTTTGAACAACAATTAAACGAGAGTGAGAGTAGATGGACGGTACCTCCAATAATGGAGGAATTAAAAAACAAAGCAAAAGCAGAAGGGCTGTGGAATTTGTTCTTGCCAGATAGTCAATATGGTGCTGGGTTAACGAATGTTGAATATGCTCCATTATGTGAGATTATGGGGCGTTCAATCATAGCACCTGAAATATTTAACTGCGGTGCACCAGATACAGGCAATATGGAAGTGTTAGTGAGATATGGTACTGAACAACAAAAAGAAAAATGGTTAAAACCGCTACTAGAAGGTGAGATTCGTTCTTGTTTTTCGATGACTGAACCTAATGTGGCTTCATCTGATGCTACTAATATTGAGGCGAGTATTATTCGAGAAGGTGACGAATACGTCATCAACGGACGTAAAACGTGGTCATCGGGTGCTGGTGATCCCCGTTGTAAAGTAGCTATAGTCATGGGGAAATCTAACTTCGATGCTCAAAAGCATGAACAACAATCTATGATTATTGTTCCTCTTGATACACCAGGAGTTAAGATTGAAAGGTGTTTATCTGTGTTTGGCTATGACCATGCACCTCATGGACATGCAGAAATTACGTATAATAACGTCCGAGTATCAGCAGAGAACTTAATATGGGGGGAAGGGAAAGGGTTTGCAATTGCCCAAGGTCGACTTGGACCCGGAAGGATCCATCATTGTATGCGCTTAATTGGAGCTGCTGAAAGAGCACTAGAAGAAATGTGTGATAGAGTACAACACCGAGTTGCTTTCGGTAAGCGATTAGCAGATCAAGGTGTAATAAAAGAGTGGATTGCAGATTCTAGAATTGAAATAGAGCAGGCTCGGTTACTTACGTTGAAGGCTGCTTATATGATGGATACAGTAGGTAATAAACAAGCAAAAATGGAGATAGCGATGATCAAAGTGGTGGCTCCCAATTTAGCACTAAAAGTCATTGATAGAGCGATTCAGTCTTTTGGAGCAATAGGGGTGAGCGATGATTATACACTTGCGGCACAATGGGCTAACGCAAGAACACTGCGCCTTGCTGATGGGCCAGATGAAGTGCATAGAGCACAAATTGCCAAAATGGAGCTTAGAAGAAATAAAGAGCAGGTCAACAATAATGAAAAGCTCTTCTCATAAACTTTCGTACTATTTTTACTAAGTTAAAAGGGTTGAAAAGAATAAAGCGTCTCGAATAAAGCTGATGAAAAGTAGATTCATTAAAAACTCATATGCTGTAACAAAAGGCGATCAACACAACTTGTCAAGTTAAGCTAAGTGTGTTTTATAGTTTTTACCTCACTTTATAGGTGGGGTATTTCAATCGAAAAACAACAAACATATTAAGTGAAAAGACAATGGAATAACAAACTTGATGTTCTAAATAAAATAATATTTAATAAAGAGGTGCTAAAAAATGACAGATACGATACCTATTCGAAAAGGAGAAGACTTACAGGTTGAAAAACTAAAGAAATTTTTGCACACTGAATTTGTAGATTTACCAGATGCTCCTCTTGAGATTAAGCAGTTCAGTGCAGGTCATTCAAATTTAACATACGAACTTACAATAGGGGATTGGGTGGCGGTTCTTCGTCGTCCACCTTTAGGTCCTGTAGCTCCAAAAGCCCATGATATGCAAAGGGAATTTCATATTTTACAAGAGTTGCATCCCCATTATCCTATTGCACCTAAGCCTTTGTTATTTTCTCCGGATGAAACGATCGTTGGTAGCCCGTTTTTTATAATGGAGCGAAAAAATGGGGTTGTCATAGATACTTCATTTCCGAAGGGTGTATCGATTACGCCAGAATTAACAAGAAATATCTCTATGGAAATGGTAAACTCACTTGTTCAACTCCATAGTATTGATTATAAGCAAACAAAGCTAACAGAAATTACTAACCCTGATGGGTTTTTAGAAAGGCAAGTACATGGATGGATTAAGAGATATGATAGAGCGAAAACAGATGATATTCCTGAAGTCGATTTATTGACAAAATGGCTAGTTTCTCACATTCCTAAATCTCCACAATCTACTCCAATCCATTATGATTTTAAACTTAATAATGCCATGTTCGCGAAAGACGATTTGACAAAAATGGTAGGTTTATTTGATTGGGAAATGACTACGGTTGGAGATCCATTGCTAGATTTAGGTGTAGCTATGAGTTATTGGATACAGCAGGATGATCCTGATATTTTAAAAATAGGGTTAGGAGGCACCTCAGTAACAATTCAAAAAGGTTTTATGACTCGCGAGGAGTTCATAAGTGCATATGCAGAAAAAAGTGGTCTTGATGTGTCTAATATTAACTTCTATTTGACTTTTGCTTACTTTAAACTAGCAGGTATATGTCAGCAAATCTACTATCGATGGAAAAAGGGACAAACGAAAGATCCACGTTTTGAGTATTTCAATCATTTTGTAAATGCATTAATTATTCATGCACTGCATACATCCAACAAAAATGATTCGTATTGAGGTGCTATGATGTCAAAAATTCATCTATTGATGCGAAAGGAAGAAATTGATTCCGAAAAAATGCTCGATAATAAGCTAGCGGTCATTTTTGATGTGTTATTAGCGACATCAACAATTACATCTGGTCTATACTATGGAGCGAAGGAAGTTATACCAGTATTAAATGGTGAGGAGGCAGTAAAGGAATCATTGCATCGACAAGAGAATAGCTATGTACTTGTCGGGGAGTATGAAGGTAAGACGATAGAAGGGTTTCTTGATCCGAATCCATTAACATTGAGAGAAAAAATAGCTGAGAAAACGATGATCTTATCAACAACAAATGGAACAGTTGCGATTCGGAAAGCAGCTAGTTCAAAAAAAGTATTTATTGGCTCATTATTAAATGCTGCAAAATTAGCAGAAGTAATTGAATGTGAACATAATGATGAAACTGTAGTCATTATTTGTTCTGGAACATCTGGTGAATTTTGTTTAGAAGATTTTTATGGAGCAGGGTGCTTTCTTGATTTTTTGTTAAATCATACAAATAAAGACTGGGACCTATCCGACTCGTCACTAGCAGCTCTTTATTTTTATCGAGGTAATAAGAAAAATGGAGAAAGCCTTCTTTTGGCAACACATGTAGGTTCTATGCTAAAAAAGTACGGTTATGAGAAGGAAGTAGAGTTTATTAGCAAAGTAGGTACCATGGGAATTGTTCCTTATTTGCACGAACAAGTAATTTTACCAATGTATTAACAATGGAAATTAAGAGGTAGATGGTTTGTGCTACATGCTAAACAGTCTCACTGAGGTGAGACTGTTTAACTAAAATAAATAATATAATATGTATTTTTTAGGAGAGTAAGTCTAGGGATATCACGGATACAACATTCCACCGTTACCTACAGGACGTGGGCAATGGTGGAATTGCAGTCGTCTCCTCTAACTCCGCCTCCTAGCCTCTCGAGATCACTTCACCATTTCACCCAAAGGCAAAAAGCGCCTTCAGTTGAAATGGTTCCAGTGCTAGTCGAGTCTAAGCAAGTCGCCTCTGCTTTTATTATTATCTAGCTCCTGCGCCAATCCCCTCGAGTCACTTCGCCCCCACACCCGAAGGTAAAAGGCACCTTCAAGTATGGGGGCTCCAGCGCTTGTCGGGGATGAACAAGTCGCCTCCGCTTTTATTATTATCTAGCTCCTGCGCCAATCCCCTCGAGTCACTTCGCCCCCACACCCGAAGGTAAAAGGCACCTTCAAGTATGGGGGCTCCAGCGCTTGTCGGGGATGAACAAGTCGCCTCCGCTTTTATTATTTACCTATCATCTTCATAATGTTATTTTTAAAAGATTGCAAGGCTTCTTGTCTAGTTTCTTGATTTAATAAAACATCTTGCTGTGCTGCAATCATATTAATGATGGCACTTCCAATAATTACGCCGTCACAATGTTGCTGAAGCATTTTTACTTGTTCGTATGTTGATACACCGAAACCAACGGCAACAGGTACTTTGCTATGCCGCTTAACATGTTCTAAAAAGGATGAAATATCTGTATTCATTTCTTTTCTTGTCCCAGTTACACCTAACGAAGATACACAATATAAAAAGCCAGTTGCATTTTCTGCGATTTTTTGTACACGATCTTCTGAATTAGGAGCTACGAGTGATATAAATTCTATACCTTCTTTGTTACACCGGTCTCTCATTTGTTCACTTTCTTCAAATGGTAAATCAGGAATTAACAAGCCATCGACATCATTTTCCTTCATATGATTAAAAAATGCATCCTCACCTACTTGTAATACAGGATTATAATAAGTAAAGATAACGACGGGAATTGATACACCCTTCTTTCTCATCTCAGGCACAAGCTCGATAGCCTTTCTAAGAGTCATCTTATGCTTCAGAGCTCGGTTTGCAGCATCTTGGATAGTTGGTCCATCAGCTAATGGATCTGAGTATGGTACTCCTAATTCAAGTATATCGGCACCGGCTTCCTGTAAATTAACAGCAAGGTCAATCGTAAGTTCAGGAGAAGGGTCACCTGCCATAATAAATGGGATAAATAAATCTTTTGTTTTAGTGAGCTTTGAACGAAATGGCTTTGTAGCTATCATGGTCATCTTCTCCTTTCAACTTATCTATTAATGTACTCATATCCTTATCACCGCGTCCTGACAAACAAATAAGAATGGTTTCATCACTGGACATTTGTTTCGCTTCTTCGAATGCTTTTGCTAGTGCATGAGCACTTTCAATCGCAGGAATAATCCCTTCTTCTTGAGAAAGGAACAGTAGGGCATTTAATGCTTCGGCATCAGTGACATATTCATAGCGAACACGTTTTGTTTGATGAAGATAAGCATGCTCTGGTCCAATACCAGGATAATCTAAACCAGCAGAAATGGAATAAGGTTCAATAATTTGACCGTCCTCATCTTGTATTAAATAGGTGAGCGATCCATGAATGACACCAGGAGTACCCTTTGTTAGAGTTGCCGCATGTTCATCAGTATCGACACCAAGTCCGGCAGCTTCGACACCAATTAGCTCTACGTCATCTTCTAAAAATGGATAGAACATTCCGATTGCATTACTACCACCACCAACACAGGCATATACCCGATTCGGTAAATGATTTTCCTTTAACAAAAATTGCTCTTTCGCTTCATCACCGATAATTCGTTGGAAGTCTCTAACCATTTTTGGGTATGGATGAGGACCAACTACTGAGCCGATAATATAGAAATGATCATCGCAGTGGCTAACCCAATAACGTATCGCTTCGTTAGTGGCATCCTTCAATGTTTGTGATCCGCTTGAGACAGGAATGACCTCAGCGCCTAATAACTGCATACGAAATACGTTCAATTTTTGTCGTCTAATATCTTCTTTACCCATAAAGACTTTACATTCTAATCCAAATTTAGCTGCTACAGTTGCTGTTGCAACTCCGTGTTGGCCTGCACCAGTTTCTGCAATTATTTTTGTCTTTCCCATTCTTTTTGCTAGTAATGCCTGTCCGATCGCATTATTTAATTTGTGAGCACCTGTATGATTCAAATCTTCACGTTTTAAATAAATTTTCGCACCACCGATTTTTTCAGTAAGCTGATCTGCATACGTTAGAGCAGTCGGTCGTCCGCTATACTCTTTTAAAATCTCTGTATACTGCTGTTTAAATTCAGGGTCGGTCATTGCTTCTTGTAGCGCTTCTTCTAATTCTGCTAATGGTGCCATTAACGTTTCAGGTACGTATTTTCCACCGAACTTACCGAAGCGTCCTTGTTGGTCAGGGACTGTCTGTTTCATCTCACATCTACCTCTCTATGAATTTCTTCTAATAAGCTTGCTACTTTCTCATCATCTTTCTGATCTTGTGTTTCTATACCACTAGAAACATCAATTCCAAATGGCTCGTATTGAAGCAATTGTGTCACATTCTGAGGAGTGATCCCTCCAGCTATAAAGCAAGGAACACCTTGCTGCTGTGCTTCTTTAAGATATGAAGGAACAGCTTCCCAATCGAAGGTTATACCAGACCCACCCCATGCACCTTGGACTTTACTATCAACGACATAGCCGTCAACGACGCCACTATATGTTTGCATAAGCTGTAACCCTTGACGTTGATGGTGAATGACTTTCCATATAGGTATGTCAACTTGTTCACGTAAGGATAATATATATGGCACAGTTTCAGTTCCATGCAATTGGATGACATCAAGGTTTACATTGTCAAGTACGTTCAAGATTGTTGAAATATCCTCGTTCACAAAAACACCAACTAGTTGCTGATTGTCTTGTAGAGGATATTTTTCAATCCACTCAGCTAGCTGAAAAGGGTTAACTTGACGTTTGCTCGCTGAGAAAATAACCCCTACATAGTCAGCGGTAGATGTAGTAGTAGTTTTTAAATCTACGAGTGAGCGGTTGCCACACAATTTCACCTTAGTTGTTTTCAACGTATTCACTTCCCATTAACTGGCGTATTGCATGAACTAGGTCATCTTGACGCATTAATGCTTCACCTACTAACACTGCGTTCGCTCCACAATGTTTTAACATTGTAATATCATCATATGTGAAAATGCCACTTTCACTAACTAGTAGGCTGTCTTTCGGAACATCACTCACTAAATCAATTGTTTGTTCGAGTGATGTTTCAAATGTTTTTAAATTTCTGTTGTTAATACCAATGATTTTTGGTGTGAATATTGATAATACATTGTTTAATGTCTCTTTCGAATGTACCTCGACTAATACATCGAGATCGGCTTCTTGAGCTTGTACGTATAACTCATGTAGGTGAACAGGAGATAGTGCCTCACCAATTAATAGGATGGCATCTGCTCCTAATCGTCTACTTTCTTCAACTTGAATGGAATCGATAATAAAATCTTTTCTTAGAGCGGGTATGTTAACTATTTTTTTTATATCAGATAAATATGAATGGTGTCCTTGAAAAAATGGTTCATCCGTCAGTACTGAAATTGCGTTTGCTCCAGCTTGTTCATACGCTTTAGCAATAGTCGTTGGATGAAAATCTCCTCGAATGATCCCTTTGGAAGGAGATGCTTTTTTCACCTCCGCAATTAGTCCAAGTGGTAGAGTAGTATTTTTCAATGCTTCATAAAATGAAAACTTTTCTACTTGCACTTCATCTCGTAGTTCTAACTTATTAATCTCTTCACGTTTTACTTCTAAAATCTTTTCAAGCATGGAGCTGCTCCTCCTTTAAATCTCTGATCGATTCGTAATATTTATGAACATCTCCACGATCAATGGCTTGTTTTACTTGATGAACCCCTTCAGCAATACTCGATACTTGCTGTGCTACATATAATCCGGCTCCTGCATTTAACAAAAAGATGTTCGTTGCACTTTCATTTGCTGTTCCAGTAAAAATTTGTTGAATCAATTTTGCACTTTCCTTAGGGCTTGATATTTTTAGATCTTCCATATTTCCTCTCGGTAAGCCAGCATCTTCAGGAGAAAATACATAGCGAGATACTTTACCATCTTTCAGCTCGACGATATCAGTGTCTGCAGTAATTGATATTTCATCTAGGCCATCTTGTCCAGTAACGAATAATACATGTTTAGAGCCTAGTGCATGAAGAGTGTGTGCTAATTTTTCTGAATAGCTAGTATCAAAAATCCCGATTAATTGATGCTTAGCGTTTGCAGGGTTTGAAATAGGCCCTAATAAATTAAATAATGTACGGAAGCCGATTTCTTTACGAACTGGCGCTGCATGTTTCATCGCAAAGTGATAGTTTGGAGCGAATAAAAACGTCATTCCTTTTTTAATTAAAGCTTCTTTTCCTTGTTCAGGTGTTGTTTCAATTTGAATATTTAATTCTTCAAGAACATCAGCGCTTCCACTTGAAGAGGATACATTCCTATTTCCGTGTTTAGCAACTTTAACACCTAATGAAGCTAAGCAAATGGCAACTGCAGTAGAAATATTAAAAGTAGAGTGCCCGTCACCACCAGTTCCACACGTATCAACGACAATTTCGTCATTATATTCGATTGTTTTCATATTGTGCCTCATCGCTTTTGCAAAACCAGTAATTTCATCTACGGTTTCACCCCTCAGGCGAAGAATAGTAAGTAAAGTTGCTAGCTGGCTATTTGTTAATTGTCCGGACATAATATCGTTCATCGTATGAAATGATTGCTGCTCTGACAAAGTGTTACCTTCAATTAATTGTTTTAACGTATCTTTTATCATTTTGTCATTCCTCCTTGTTGTGGCTCTTTTGCGAATAGCTTTTCGGCTGATTGAATCGTTCGTAATAAGGCACTGGCTTTGTTTACTGTTTCTTTCCATTCAAGCTCTGGTTTTGAATCAGCAACAATACCTGCGCCTGCTTGAACGTAGGCCGTTTCATCTTGGAGAAATATCGTTCTAATCGTAATACATGAGTCTATATTGCCGTCATATCCAATATAAACAATTGCACCAGCATATAGGTTACGAGCGGTAGGTTCAAGCTCTTGTAATATTTGCATAGCTCTGATTTTAGGTGCACCTGATACTGTTCCAGCTGGAAAAGAGGACACAAGAGCATCCACTGGTTGAACGTCATCACGTAACCTACCAGTTACTTTACTAATAATGTGCATGACGTGAGAAAAATGAGTGACAGTCTTTAACACTGGTGTATCAACTGAGCCGAAATTTGCAACACGACCAATATCATTTCTTGCAAGGTCTACTAACATATAATGTTCGGCAATTTCTTTTTCATCTGCTAATAATTCTTGCTCAAGTGCTTTGTCCTCTTCTTTCGTTCGACCCCGGCGACGGGTGCCGGCAATCGGGTGGATTTCTAAGTGTCCGTTCTCAATTTGTATTAGCCTCTCAGGTGAGCTGCCAATGATCTCAAATCCATCCATTTGAAAGTAAAACAGATATGGTGATGGATTAACCTTGCGTAATACACGATATAACTCAAAGCCGCTCACATTCACTTTTTTATGAAAACGTTGAGATAACACTCCTTGAAAAATATCACCGTCTAAAATATAGTCTTTTATTTTGTTTACATGTTCCTTGAACTTTTCCTTTGAATAATTACTTTCAATACCTTTAAGGTCAATTTCAGTGTTTCGCTCAATAGGCATCATTAAATCAGAAAATGTAGTGGACTGTTTAATTTGTTCAAGTAAAGAGTCTATTTTTGATACTGCACCGTTGTAGAGTGAAGTTTTTTCATCATTGGTTTCATCACCGTTTAAACGCACAAAGTGTAGCAAGGCAACTTCTTTTTTCTCATGATCGAAAGCAATAATTGTTTCACAAAAAAGAAATTGATAGCGTGCAACACGTATATCTTGATTGTTTGGTTCAGGGACTTTTTCAAAATCCGATATGGCGTCATATGAAATATATCCTACGCCACCACCTTTAAATGGAAAATTCACTTCAGGAATCTTTACAGCTAAATTATTTAATACATCATTTAAAGCATCTTTAAAACTAGCAGCTTCAGCTACGCTATCATTTGTGTAATCGTATATTTGAAACGTGCGCTGCTCTTCTTTAATTTTTATAAATGGGTTTAAGCCGATAAATGAATATCTTGACCATGGAGAAGAAGGGTCATGACTTTCTAAAATATAAGTTGCTTGATCTCGTAACGTTTGAAATAATTGGACCGCTGTTAATGTATCTGATAAGAAACTATAAGTTAATGGGATTGTACGGTATTGATCCGTATCTTGAATAAAATGTTGTAGAGTTTCCATTGTTCACTTCTCCTTTAATTAATAATGGAGAATGAAATGGTTGAGGAAAGTGAATAAATATTGAAGAAAAAAAGATGTATCTAAATAAAGTAGCATGCATTTTGCATGTACTTTTAATGACATTATAACTATACTCGCCTCAACTAATCATACTCATTCTCAACTAAACTTATAATGAATCGTTTATTTATAAAGGAATAAACAGAACTTGTCAGCTTTTAGTGTGACTATGTTTCTCCTTTTATATTGCAATATGGGTTGATCAAAAGATTGATCAAATTTCATAACTCTCTCTTCTAAGCTTGTTTGTAAGTTTAATATATGTTGTCGTAACTGTCAATGGTGTATTCTTCAAGATCACAATTAATAACAACCAATAATCTCACACTGTAATAAAATAGACAAATACAGCTGTTGACAAATTTATGCAAGACGTGATAGTCTGTTAAAGACTTATAAAAGAAGGAGGTTACGTTATTATGTTAAACATAAATCAGTTCTTATCAACTATTACAAATATACATTACGTGACCTCAGCGGTTATTCATTAACGATTTATTTAAATTGTAAATGTATAACGCAGTTCACGTATATATCGTGGGCTGCGTTATTTTATTGGAGGAATAGAAGGGGCACAAAAGTGTTGTCTCTATAATGTGATATCCAAAAAGCGTATCGTATGCCTACGGTACGCTTTTTTTTCGTGAAAATTCACTAAGTTTATCAAATGATACTTTTTGTAGGGGGCTTGAATATGGAAAGATGTAATACAACCTGTTATAAAACAAAAGAGAATGAGAATATGGATAGCGGTTAGAAAATAAAGGAAAATTGGAGAAATGTGGTGTATCATATGAAGTGGAAAGATTGGGATCGTAATTTAAAGGTCCGTTTGTTTGGAGAAGGAGTTATAAATATATTATTCTGGATGTATTTCCCATTTATGGCGATCTACTTTGCAGATCATTTTGGTAAGGGAACTGCGGGATTGTTATTAATATTATCTCAATGTGCTGGGGTAATTGCTAATTTGTTCGGAGGATATTGTGCTGACCGTTTTGGCCGCAAAAAAATGATGGTATATTCTTATATTGGAACGGCATTTTCATTTATACTGTTTGCTGCTGCTAACTCACCATGGTACGAATCACCTGTATTATCATTTATAGCGTTTTCATTATTAGGAATATGGGGTTCTCTTTATTGGCCAGCGAGTCATGCAATGGTAGCGGATGTGGTTCCAGAAAAAGATAGAAACAATGTATTTGCAATTTTTTATATGATGATTAATATAGCAGTAGTTGTCGGACCAATACTGGGAGGGATATTCTTTTTCAATTATCGCTTTGAGTTGCTTGTTATAGCATTTGTAACGAGTGTGATATTTTCAATTGTTTTACAAATATATGTACGAGAAACGGCGCCGAAATTTGAACAGACGAAGCAAGAGGATGGAGATAAGAAGTGGTACTCATTTGTAATGGAACAAATGAGAAATTACCGAGTAATTGTGACTGATAAAGTATTCTTTATCTTTATTATTGCAGGTATATTAGTTGCACAAACGTTTATGCAGATGGACTTATTGTTAGCTGTATATATGGCAGAAATTGTACCAGTTCAAACAATACTCTCTTTTAATGAATGGACATTGAAAGCTTCTGGTGAACAAGCGTTTAGCTGGGTGATTGCGGAAAACGGTTTGTTAGTTGCTTTATTCACTGTTCTTGCTACAAAGGTATCAAACAAATTTAATGAGCGGAACGTGTTTATGATGTCGGCATTGACTTACGGGGTAGCAATTATACTGTTCGGTAGTACTGTAAACATTTGGGGCTTATTTTTTGCTATGTTTTTATTTACAGCCGCAGAATTAATGGCTGTTGGCATACAGGAAGGGTATGTTGCTAAGCTCGCACCTGAAAATATGAGGGGACAATATTATGCTGCAGCTAGCTTAAGATTTACGATAGGTCGTACACTTGCTCCAATATCTATTCCTTTAACGATATGGATCGGTTTTACTAATACTTTTTATGTCATTGGCTTACTAGCTTTCGTTAGTGCGGGACTATATTATGTGATGGGTTATTTAATGGAGCAGCAGACCAAATCGTCAAAAGGTATGAAGAAAAAACTAGTATAAGATAGTGGTATGAAGGTTTTTAGTTTTGTAAACAAACTTTTTTTGTAGGTCTTTTTCTAGTTTAAAGAGATGTTATTACTGTTCAAATTTTTTTAATAGCAACAAGTAATTTATAAAGATAGGCTATCTCATGAAGTCTTAAATAAGACTTAGAGATAGCCTTTTGTTATTGTAGATTTGAAAAAAGTCACCGTGGTTATAAAAAACTTTGAATATGGTTATATAAAAGGGTGTAGTTATATCCTTGAATGAATACCTTTTTAATGACATAAAGCCGTTCCGTTAAACGTTTATAGAAGATAATATTAAGCTGTATGACTACTCATAATTCTTTTGTCATAAATACACTATATGGATCATCTTCGTAATCTGAAAATGGCTTGCAATATTCAAATCCATAATTTTCATAGAGTTTACGAGCAGCTTCAAAAGCTTCCATAACACCGGTCCCTAAACTTAGCCGTATATAACCTCGTTTCTTAGCTTCTTCAATTATATGTTCAAGTATTTGCTTGGCAACTCCTTTACGTAAATGTGAAGGAACTGTTTTCATAGATTTTAATTCCCCGTGCTGAGAGTCAAGTTCTATAAGTGCTCCACAACCAACTAATTCATTTTGTTCCCATGCACTCCAAAATGTAATTTCAGGTTTTTTTAAATCTTCTATATTAAAACCATAATTAATATCGTCTGGGTAATGAACCCCCATGTTATGGACATGCTCTTCTATTAATGAAGTTATTTCAGTGCCTGTTAAGTCATCAAGTTTAATATCCAATAGAATCACTCCTCAGCATATCATATCGTTGTATTAAAAAAGAATTATACATGTGTAAATATATGATTGTAAACAAAAACAGTAGAAATTTATTCCTCTAATAAAATTCACATATTATTATAGACTCCATTTAAATCGGCTAAATTACGTTAGGTTTCCATCCTTGCTGTTTTATAATAAGATTAATGGAGATTAGAAAATATAAAAACGTTTAACTATCTATAACTATATGAGTACAAGTAATCGTTGAGGGGATCTTTTTTCATTGAAAGGTCCATTTAATCGAAAGAAGGACATTGTTACAATCTGTCGAAAAAGTAAGTATCTCCATAAATCCTAATAAAATCAAAAGACAATAAGCTGTTTTTTCATTAGTGGAGGGGGTTTTACTGTATGTGTATATAGAAAGACCAATGGTAGATGAAGTGAAATATTAGCACCAATATACCGAGATGCTTATTTATAAAACGAATAGAATGTTAAAAAAGTAGAAGAATTACAATGCTGTAAATTATAAAAGAAAATAGAGAATTTATAAATAAAGTTGTTAAGCTATCATGAGCAATCCTTGTGAAGGAGGGGTTGCCTTTTTGAGAAAGATGGATTCCTAATGAGATACATTTTAGAAAGGACTTATGCAATGGAATTACTCGAGTGGGCATATCAACAAAATCCAGGTCCATGGTTTGATCATTCCATTAATGTTGCAAGAGCAACTGAGAGTATTATCTCAGAACTGATTAATAATGGGTACAATCTTAATATTGATTTGGCATACAATGCTGCTCTTCTCCACGATATAGGTAGATATAAAGGTTTCCAAAATCTGTAATTCACTCTTATGATGGTTATATTTATATGAATGATTTGGGGTATAAGGGAAATGCAATTATTTGTATCACTCATTCGTTTCCTTGTAGAAATGAACATCTAGAGATTGCAGCAGATTGGAGTCTTGTTCCCGATTATAAGAAAAATCTGATGGTTGAAATTTTAAATAAGCATAGTGATTATGATTTATATAATAAAGTCATTACCCTCTGTGACGCTATCGCTGATGCAGAAGGCTTCACTACTCTTGAAAAAAGATTAATTTCAGTTGGTTTACGGCACGGAACAACTTCACACACCTCTTTACATTGGAAGGGATTCTATACTTTTAAGAAAGAGTTAGAAGTTTTGATTGGTAAGAGCATATATACACTCCTCCCCGAAGTAGAAAATTCTATATATACAAATATCAATTATTAAATATACGATATTTCTCAACAAACTGGTGTTTTAAAAGTGGTTTTAATAAGTTCTTTTCGCAAAGTTAGTGGATCATTAACAGCGTTGTAAAATAGTAAAGGAATAACATTACTTCTTGTAGTATGATTATCATAAAGATTATTCAACTAACGGTTCAACTACATCAAAACGTGAGAGAAATAGTCAGGAAAGAGTTACACTATGAATAGGAGATTCAATGAAAAAAATTATTTTATGGATTGTTATTGTACTTGTATTTTTCTTGGCTTTTGAATACCAAAAGCCAGTAATGACAACTTATGATGCAACAAAACAAGCGTTAGCCTGTGTGAATAATCCTTCAGAACGATTAGCTATAAAATCGGTTGATTATGCTTTAAAAGACCTTGAAACAGTACATACATCAATTAATGTTAAGAGTGGATTTTTCAATCAATTAACAAATCAAAGAGATTTAAGTATTACTTTGGTTTTTAATGGTGCAGAAGCAACAGTTAAAATGGATGCCTATAGTGGAAAATGTATTGCTGTAACTGGTCCGTTAAATTAACAACATCTCATTACTTATTAGGGTGAGGTTTAGCTAATAAGAATCTTATAAAGTCATATCTTTGATATGGCTTTTTTGTACCAAGTTAAAATATATTTGTACCTCAGCAGGGCAAACACATGAGTATATAGTTGAAGTGAGGTTTATAGATGGAATGGGAAGAATCGTATTTAGGGAATCTTAGGACATTTGTGGGGAATCAAAAATTAATTATTCCGTCTGTGAGAGCAATTATTGAAAACGAAGATGGAAAAATTTTGTTTGTAGAAAGATCAGGTGAAGGTAAGTGGGGGATGCCTGCTGGTTCGATTGAATTAAATGAATCTATTCATGAATGTTTAGTTAGAGAAGTGAAAGAAGAAACCGGTCTATATGTACTTTCTTCAAAAGCAATTGCAGTCTATACAAACCAAAAATACTCAAATAAAAATAAATACGGGGATGAATATCAACTGTTTGAGTTCTTGTTTTTAGTTGATAAGTGGACAGGATCAATAAAGAAAAATACCTACGAAACAAGTAACGCAAAGTTTTTTAGTCCTAATAATCTACCAACGTGTACAAATGAATTTTGGACATCGTTCCATAAAGATGTTATAGCTGATTTGAAGCTTTTTAAAGTGAACTCGCAATTTATTCTTAAGTAAATGTATAGTGGAGCCTCTCCATTTCATGCGCTAAAAAATTCAAGTGATTTTCCGCAAAATGACTCGAGATAGTAGGGCTATCTCGACCTTAAGACTAATGGCTATTAAAAATGGGTCAACCAGGTAGCTGGTTGACCTCATAATACAAGATGGTGCAATAAATGTTCTACATCATGCCATGTAGAACGAAAATAAATTAGGAAAGACTATAAGAACGCTACTTTTATATGTTATTCCTTTATCATCTATCTGTACAAATTCCTAATTTGATACTTTTTGAAAGTAGCGATACGTTTTATTTAACTTTTGTGATTGTCTACCTTCTTGACTCTCCATATTACCAAATTCAAAGAATTTTACTTTTTTGATGCCTACAAAATTCATTATTGCTTTCTTCATTAATACTTTATGAACATTATTTAAGAAAATAAGTGGATAATTCGTAGGCCCCTTCATTGTAGAAACACAGACTACTGATTTTCCTTTTAAAAGTCCTTCTGCCATCCCTAGTCGTCCCTTATTTTTATAAGCAAAATTAGAAGCAAACACTCGATCAATAAATCCTAAGAGCATTGCAGGAGGCCTTCCCCACCAAATTGGATAAACAAAAACAATTTTATCTGCCCACAATATTTGTTTTCTATACTTCTCTAGATCAGCATCAGTATGCATATCTCTCCTTAATTTATCTTCATTAAATATAAGCTGAGGAGTAAATTTTTCTTCATATAAATCTATTACTTTTAAATCAGTAACATGTGGATTCTCTTTACTTCCTTCTATAATTTTTTGCAAAAATGCATAGGATAAGCTGTTATGATTTGGGTGTGTATAAATAATAAGAGTGTTCATTCCTTCACCTCATTTATTTATCATTTGATAAATAAAATATAACCTAAGTTATTTTAGTTGTCAATTGATAATTTTATTTTGATATCTATTTTGATATCTTATTATTAGAGGTGAAAATAATGGACAACATAACTCTTTTTAATAAATTGATTAAATTTACAGATTCAGTATATAGTGTTACTTACGAACTCTCGAAAGATGAGAAGCCACAAAATATTACATCCGTACAATATGATATTCTTGTTTTAATAGCATTAAAAAAACGAACTAGTCCCAGCCAAGTTAGCGATTGTCTTCATATATCAATGCCAAATGTTAGCCGTGAACTAAAAAAATTAGGGGAACACAATTTAATAAAAAGAAGTTCGGATGTAGAGGATCGAAGAAAACAGTACATTTCTCTCTCTAAGGAGGGGGAGAAGTTGATTGAAGAAATTTATAATCGCATCTTGATCAAGTTCAATAACAGAATCAAGAATCCTTCTCAAAAAGAATTAGAAGAAATTGATCGTGCTATTGATGTGCTACAAAAATACGTTTATTTTGACTAACCAAACAAGTTTTATTAGTATGCAATAACATAAATGAATATCAACTGCCAGTAAATAGAGCCAGATCTGTAATTGATCCTACTGAGTGCTCTAAAACTGGCATAAGATGGCGCAAATCTGAAATACGGATAAGTGTCTTTTTCTTTTTTATGGCCAGATAAATAAAGGATCCTTTAATGGAATAAACAATTGTATAAATAATGGGTATTTAAAATAATTTATAATAATTTAACAAATTAATCTGAAATTAGTAAGTCCTATTCGTTTGACATGGACTTCTATGGTCATGGCTTATAAGAAAGTAGATATTGTAGTTATTAAGCTATTAAGTGGTGTGAAGGTCAAAAGTATAGGTTTGTGATAATTTTGGACAAAAGCATTTTCGATACATTTGATATAATTATCTTTAATAACATCTTTTGAATAGTGTTAGTAAAGTTTATCAAGAAAGGTGGTGTATCATGAATTATTTAGATAGTGTTCAAAAAGCTATCAATCTTTTAGAAAAAAATATTGAAGACAATATAGAACTAAATGATATTGCTAAGACAGCAATGATGTCACTTCCTCATTTATACCGTATGTTTTATTCGCTTACTGGTCACCCAATCAAGGATTATGTGCGCAAAAGACGCATAAGCGTTTCTTCGGAACATCTGAAAAACTTAAAAAAATCAATTATGGATATTGCTTTAGATTGTGGATTTGAATCACAAGCATCTTTTTCAAAATCATTCAAAAAAATAGTTGGAGTTACACCGAAAAATTACCGAGAATCGGATATGTATTATTGTTTCGAAAGGATTGATTTATTCGAGAGAGTAACTTACATGGAGGGACGTGAATTGTTTGAAAGATACCCAGAGGTTAATGTGATTTATGTAAAAGATATGACTGTATTCAGCTATATCTATAAATCAAATCGTCTAGAAGGCATTGAACAGGATGCTTTTAAGTATGTTCAACAGTTAATACAAAATGCGAAGTTAGATAACAAGAAAATTCAGTGTTTCGGGCGTAACCTCAATTTAGAAGATGATGAGGTATCACATTATAATTCTAATAGGTATGCATATGAAATGCTTATATATGCGAAAGGAGATCTTGATTTTACGATTGAAGGAATGGAAATTAAGGATATACACGGTGGGATGTATGCTGTTGGATCAACCCAATCAGATAGTGATAAAGAAATTATTTCTTTATGGAATCGAATTTACTCTGAATGGCTGCCTAAAAGTTTATTTAAAGAAGGCTCTCATACATATCTAGAGGAGTACATTACATATAGCCAAAAGTTAGTGCGAATGAAACTTTATTTGCCAATTGAGCGTCAGCTAAAGCCTGAACTTATTAAGATAGAGGAAGTTGAATCGTTTCAGGTTGCTTATTGCAAGGTTTTTGGGTTAGACAGCTTAGATAAAGCTGATAAAACCTTATCTCAATGGTTAGAAACTGATTCTTCATTGGATTGTACAAATAGTAACCTTTATGTATCTTACAATTATGGAAATGAAGACAAGGTAGAATATTGGAGTGAATATGGTATTACAACTGGTTCTAATTGTAAGAAAATTCACAACCCTAATATTAAACGAAAGACTTTAGGTGGAGGATTGTATGCTGTTATTGAAACGAAAGCATATGGAACATTAATTGGTGTTTTAGAAATGATACACCGTTGGATCGTCGGTGAAAAGAAATATATACTAGATGATTCGAGACAGTGGTTTGCACAATACAACTCCTCTCCATTTAATTCAAATGCCTATGAGGTTACCGCTCGAAGTTATATACCTATTAATGAAAGGAGCAAATAGTGTGAGTAAGAATAATTCTATAAGAGAATTAATTCCTTTAGAAGACTATCACCCTCAACAGACACCACATGCCTTAAAAGTGATTTTAGGTAAACAGTATCAGCAGAAAACAAGACACTTTGAAGTAAAGATCGTCACCATTGAACAGTTTAATATGCTAGCTCTTAAGGTTAATGGTAGCATGAAAAATTTTGAAGCGGGACATGAAGTAAGAAAAGGGTGGAAAAGACTACAGGATATCATTGTTGCAAATAATATAGTTTCTGTAGAAGAGAATGAAGGGATTGTCTTTTACGATCAAGCAAATATGGTTCAGTCTGATGGTTCGATTGAACTTTCTATAGGAGTAAAAGTGGAGGAAATTCCTTATATTCCTAAGGAGTGCACAAAAGTGACTATTCCGAAAAGACATTATGCAAAGATAGAATGCCGTTGCTTCAGTAAAGAACAAATGAATCTTAGGTACGATTATCTAAATAAATGGTTTAAGGACAAAGGATATCAAATTGATAATAACTCTTTCTCTCTTGAACCAAATCGTCTAGATTCATTTAATCCGTTTGAAATACCAGCTGATGAGATACAAGTTTTTGATTTTGATATATTGTATCCAATTAAGTAAAGTAACAATAATAGGAGGGGCTATATTGGAAAAATTAGAACATATGAAACCGTCAATTGTTGAACATGAAGAATTGAAACTTGTAGGAATACCATGTGTCAGTTTAAAAGAAATGAAAAGTAAATTTGAGAATGCTAAAGAAAGTTTATTTACTTTAGTCAAGCACTTACCACATATAATTAACGAGCGGATTCATTACGGAATTTGGCCTGTTTCCGAATTACAGGATAATCCTGAGACACATGTTTATATTCTATGTGTTGAAGTTGAATCGTTTAAAAATATCCCAGATTGGTTAATTAAAATTACACTTCCTAAGCAACGTTGTGTAGTAGTTAGAAACAAAGACCATAGCTTTGATGATGCAGGAGAAGCACTTTATTCATACATTGAAAGTAATAACATAGAGTTAAGCTCGATTGGTTTGCAGTACCGAATTTGTGAAAGATACAACTATGATGGTGAGGGATATACACGATATACTCTTCCAATCGTTTCATAATCCCTCTATCTTTCAAACGTATCACAACTGTACTTATTATCTACAAAAGTCTTTATGATAAAGAAAAATAGTGCAAAAATCTAGTTTGCTATCTATGCAATCTATGGATTAATTTTCTAAGCTATTACTGGCTGGGGGTTTCATCCTTATGGTTAGAAGCTTTTTCAGTTTTCATTAATCTATTATAGTCTGAGAACACTCTCGCAACAAAATCAATGAAAAAAGCACCTAATTATTAATACTTAACTATGTATTATTTATACAAAACTCTAATTATATCTGATCGAAAGTTCTCCGTTAAATTACCATCTTGCAGGATAGCATCAATATCTGATTCAATAATTAATCTTCTGAAATCCAAATTAAAACTCATCGCAAATGCATCATTTTTAGCAAGGTCATTAAACCAGCTCTCACTTCTTAGCTGTTTAATGCGTTTGTAAAATAATTTCGATTTTTTCGTGCCAATTCTAGGAGCAAGTAAACCTATTAACAGTTCTAATAAAATATCCATACTATAAATCCCTTTACTTACTGCACTAATCAATGCGTGAGGAGAACAAAATATATTAAGTACATTGTCTATCACGACATAGCGAAATCCCTAACTCAATGAATAGGGATTTTTGTGTTAGATTAAATTGGTTGTTACAAACTCCTTTATTACTTTGCTCACCTTTTTGAAATGTTGTTACGTTGATGCATCTGTAATTAAATATAAAATATTATCCGCATTTAAACAAAAGGAATTAGTTAAAACAACTTTCGTTACAAAAATGATAGGAACCCTATTCCGTCAGGTGAAATTACGGAAAAAGCCATGATTTGGAAAATCAATTTATAGAAATATAATTTTAGGAATTTTAAAAACTTATGGACTCAATGCCAGCTTATTCATTTAAAAAAATTAATAACGTCAATGTTCATCGAATATTGCATTATTGAATAATGTTATAATTATTTACTACAGTATGTTTTGTAAAGAATATAGATGTAATCATTCACAAACTGTGTTTTCTAAACAGTATTAAATAGAGAGGGTAAGGAATGAATCACTCAAATATAGGAATTGATGCTGGCGGTACACTCGTTAAAGTTGCGTACTCAAATAAAGATTTAATTAAATATAAATTATTTTCATCTCATAGACTAGATGAGGTTGTTTCATGGATTCGATCTTCTTTTCATCACCCAGAAATTTGTCTAACTGGTGGTAAACAACAAGTTCTTGCTAATAAGTTAGAATTACCTACAAGATCTATCTTAGAATTTGATGCTACATGCAAGGGAGTAGCATTTATTTTAAAGCAGCACCAACTTTTTCTAGGAGACAGTTATATTTTAGCGAATATTGGAACTGGAACTTCCATACATATTGTGAAAAACGGTGAACAACAACGAATTGGTGGAACTGGTGTTGGTGGGGGAACATTGATGGGTTTGTCTTATTTATATTCTGGAAAAAAAGATTTTACTGAGATCATTCAAATATCAAGGGATGGTAATAGAGGTAATGTTGACTTAAAAGTAAGTGATATTTTTGAAGGGGTTGTACCTCCCATTTCAGGAGATCTTACAGCAAGTAATTTTGGAAACATAGGTAAACTCTCCAAAGAACCCCCTTCTCAATCTGACATAATTGCTTCCATAATTGGCCTTATAGGAGAAACAGTTGTCACAATTTGCGAACAGGCGGCAAATCGTTTTGATTCACAATCAATCGTATATATTGGTTCAACTTTTCGTTCTAATCCAATATTAAAGAATATAATTAAAGAATATACCGAAATGAGAAAAAAGAAACCCTTCTTTTTGGAAGAAGGTGAATTTAGTGGAGCTGTAGGTGCTTTAATCAGTTTGAAATAAGCAATAATAAAGTTGTGATTAATTTGAGGTAGTACAGGTTACTAGTAAGTTAACTTTTGTAAGTACCTGTAAATTACCCTATAGTGATCTAAGCAAAATGGCGTAAGTCTGAAAAGAATGCGCCATTTTGTCAGGTTTTTAAGTTCAGAATGTTATATATTTTTATAGATTTCAGAAAATCGAGTTCTATGGTATCTTCTATCTAAGCTTCTCCGATATCCCCTTCTTTTACTATTTTAATTGTTATGTATTTTCTTTCTGTTGAGCATACCTTTGAAGGTTGCACAAATAAATATTAACCACATAGTAATTGATAATGGTAATAAAGTAAGACCCATTCCATAGTCCCCTTCATCTACATAATTATACGCATTTCGAAGTAGCAAGTAATATGGAATTGTACCAATATATAATATAACATTTAATAAAGGTATATAAAGTAAGTACCTCCAAACGCCAAAATATAACTTGGAGGCTAATTTATAACTAATATAAATATATAATACCAATGTCAAAATAGTTATAACGGATAAGAATGAACTTACTTTATTTGCATAAACCGCCAAGAACGATTCAAAAAATATACCTAATACGATTGTGGTAGTAAATAAGAAAATTATAAAATTATATAATCCCCATAGCTGTTTAATCATTTATCCTCCTAAGTAATAATCTTCATACATAAGTAACTCTACAGTAATAACTTGAATAAAAGAATATGTAATAATAGCCAATTGTTAATAAATCGAAAGGTTATCTCGACACCTTGAGAGTAATCCAAATTGAAATAAATCAATCCGAATTAAATAAATTAATTTGCGAGATTAAGACTCTTACACTAAGTTGGAATATTTAAGCTATGTCAGGAAAAGATTACTTTCCTCTTAATATAAATTTAATTTATTTGATCTGAACAGTTGTATTTTGATCTATATAAAATAAATGCATATATACAAGCGTTCTTGACATTATAAAATGGAGGAGGTCAATAATGAATTCGAAAATCCTAAAAATAGGATTCATAATATTACTTATTTTATCACTTACACTTAATGTCATATTAAACGAAAAAGTAAAGACAAATCAGAAATTCATGAACAATATTTACCTTGAATTCATAAGCAATGAATTTAGTATAGCTAGGAATTTGAATATGCTTGTAGACCATGCTGATAAGCAACAAGGAATGGATTATTATCAGACGTTAAGAAATGTAAAAAGAGCATCTGATATAAACTCTTATTTTATGTATAAAATAAATATTGATGGTAACATGATATCTTTTGTTGAGAAATCCAGTAACATAATCTTTTCTTTCTATGAAAAATCGTTATCTGACGAGTTAACTGAAGAAGATTTTTTGGCTTTGGGTGATTTGAACAGTATTTACCAAATTTTTGTAGAAGGTAGTGAGGATTTGAACTTTACATCATTTACAATTTCAGACATTAAAGAAGAATTATCTAAAAGAGCTGAACGAGTAACTGGAGCTGGCTATCTTGATTAAAAAAACACCTCATAAGTCAATTTAAGGTGTTTAATAAAGTGCAAGTTATTTAACAAACGTAACGAGAAATTAGTAAATTCCCCCATTTAATAACTACCTTAAGAAAAAATATGAATTAAGTATATGTGAAAAGGTAGAAACAAATGCAAAGAGAAATTCGAGACAATAAAGGGTGTATTTTTTATTTTACTAAACAAAAGATAGATTGTAGCTGCTAGGGGAATTTCTATGAACATTAGGACTGGGGTCGAATTTTTAACTTATTGAAGCATTAAATTTTTTTCTGTTAAAGAAAATTATCTTCAACATTATGCTGCTCCCTTCGAGAAAGGAGCTAAATATAATTACTAAGTCAAATCTGTTGGAATAGATGGAGTTTCTTCAATATCAGAGCAAGAACAGTTCGTGTTATAGTATGTAAAATATATATAAGAGAATCCAATAAGAGCCACAATTATTGCAATAAATAAACCTTTCTTAAAGTTTCTATTCTGCTTAATAGTATTTAGTATTGGTGAAATTGTGCTAGATTGCTTCATTAAATATCCTCCTCTACTATAATGAGTTGCTGCACATTAATTTTAGTTGAAATTAATAAAGAAGGAAAGGCTTGGAATTAATAATGACCTCGGGACGAGGTTAAAAATGAGGGATACAAATAAAGATCAATAAATCCCAAACTCTTTTTTAATGGCTCTTTTCGAAAAGATTTGTTGTTTTTAATATGACAAAGAGTAGTTACTCTTTATGATAATATTTATAAAGTTAAGTGATATATATATGATAAGGAGGAAATATTTGTACTTTTATAATCCTTATTCAAATTTTAAGAAGAGGACTAGTTAAAAGTTCTCTTTTTAATTGTATAAGATGTATTTATAATTTTAGTACCATATTGTGTAATAGCAAGTGTTATTGATTAAACGAATTTGTGGTGACGCAAAATTGCATCAATACCAAATATGTAACACATGTGTTGAAAAAAATTTCTATTAGACATCATTAGGGAATGGTTTAAAAATAGAAGACATAAAGATTTATACTAAAAAGCTCGAGAAAAATCTAGGTGTGATTTAGTTTGCATTCAATGTCTAGTAATAACAAGTTTAAGAGTTTAATAAATTCTGTAGTCTTGCTAATATCCTCAATGGATAATAATGGAGATGGCACTATAAACCAATAATAACGCCATAATAATGTTAAATAGACTCCTATATTTATCTAATAACTTCTGAAAGATAGTCCCGAATAAACTCCAACTACATGAACTGACAATACCAACAAACCCTAAAAATAAGGCATAAATAAAGTAAATTATATATGAATTGTAATAAGGATGAATAAATGAAGACACTACTGTAACTCCATATAGAATCCCTTTTGGATTTATAAACTGAACTAAGAAGCCAATAACAAATAGATTCTTTTTTTCATTACTATCATTCTTTTTATCATCCGTTCCATTGTCTTTGATAGTTTTAAATGCTAGATATAACATGTAACTGACACCCAATATGGTTAAGGGTGTTTTAATGCTGGGCATAATTTTTAAAAGCAAGTGGTTAAAAATACTGCATAGTGAGATAAGTGTAAAAAAACCTAAACCAACCCCTATACAAAATTTGAGTGTTTTCTTTAGTCCATATTTAGTGGCAAATGACATAGCCATAAAATTATTGGGCCCTGGTGTGAAGCTACTGATCAAAACAAACAAAAGAAATGGTAATAAAGGCATAAGTAGGATCCCCCCCCTAAATGTATGTTATAGTGTATTAAAGTACAATATACTATACTTATATGTTATATTATACAAAATGTGCGTTATAATGTAAATTTTAATGAGGTGATGTAATGGAAGAGATTCAGAAAATATTAGGAAAAAATCTGAAGGCCATACGAGAAAAGCAAAAACTAAGCTTAGAAAAGGTTTCTGACCTAAGTGGTGTCAGTAAAGCCATGATTGGTCAAATTGAAAGAGGAGAATCAAGTCCAACTATAACAACGATTTGGAAAATTGCGAATGGGTTAAAGGTTTCTTTTACATCACTAATAAATGTTCCTGAACCTGAAGCTAAAATTGTTTTAAGAGATGAGGTCCAAGTTTTATCAGACGATAATGGGAGGTACAGAGTTTTTCCTACCTTTCCTTTTTCAGAAAATAAGCAGTTTGAATTATACTCAATTGAAATAGAACCAGAGGGGAACTTAGATTCTCGTGGACACAAGGATGGAACCGAGGAATATATTACTGTTTTTGACGGAGAAGTCCTTATAAGTATAAATGGGTCGAACTATAAATTGAAAAATGGTGATTCAATTAAATTTAAGGCTGATAGACCACATTCATATTACAACACGGGGGATATATTAGCTCGATTAAGTATGACGATTTACTACCCAGAATAATAAAAAGCTGGGTTCTGATTCAGACAGATGAAGTCGTTTTGAAATTTTTTCATACTTTTTCTATTTTCTACTTACGTATTTGAGTTAATTATTAACTTCGAAATAATTGTAATTAAGCAATGTAGGTTAGTTAAGGAGTGATTTCCGATGCTTAATATTGAGATAAGAAGGCCACGAAGTGGGGATAATGTCGAGCTAAATCAATTTTTTAGTACAGTCATTATAGATACATATGCAAGAGAAGGTTTATCGGAATTGTTTGATGAGATAGAAAATGAAATTGAAAATAAGAAACAATACTTGAAATGTGACTTTGATAGCAATGGGAAGAATCGGTATTTTTTAATAGCTTCAGATAAAAATAATAATAAAATTATCGGTACAATTGAATACGGTCCAGCTAGTGAGCTGATTAATAGTTGTACAGGTAGTATATTGAGCGAGTTGTATGAGGTAGGTACTGTATTTGTACATCCAGATTTTCAAAATCGAGGTATTGGGACTTTACTATTAAATGTGATGTTTTTGACCTTACTGAATAGAGGAATAAAGGAATTTTGTTTGGATAGCGGATATACAAATGCACAAAAGATATGGAAGAAAAAATTTGGAGAGCCTGATTATTTAATGAAGGACTATTGGGGTGAGGGATTCGATCATATGATTTGGAGGAGAAGTACTAATGATATGTCCATTATATTTAATAGTTGATTTCAGTTCACTTTAAAAATATTTCTTATCAACTTCGCAAGGTATTTAAACTCATTCGATGTAAAACGATCAAGTTCCAAAGGGAATGAAATTAGTAACGCTTTTTTGATCTTTAGACGCAGAGGCCGTTTTGACAAAATGGCTTCTTTTTATTAGTAAAAGTAATAATGGTGCTTTAAAACCTTTTGATCAAACTTTTTACGAAAGCTACAACAGGTTCGGATTAGTATAACTTACTCAGCTCTATTGGACATCCCCATTAATGATATCCACCAATCCACACTCCGAATAAAACAGCTAAGTTTGTCCTTTACAAATGGAATTCAGTTTTATATAATCAATCTGTATTATAGGTTGTAATACAGATGGTACAGGGGGAGGGAAGCAATGTTTAATTTAGATCTCCGAAGTAGACAGCCAATCTATGAGCAATTAGTTGATAATATCAAACAGTTGATTATTAACGAAGTACTTAAGCCTGATGAGCAACTGCCATCGGTTCGGGCATTAGCAAAACAATTAACGATTAATCCTAATACGATTCAAAAAGCATATCGTGAGCTTGAACATCAGGGGTATATTTATTCTGTGAAAGGAAGAGGTAGCTTCGTTACACCATCGCCACAACTCCCTAATCAAGAGAAGCTCGAAAAGATGATGGAAGAAATCAAGAAATTACTATTAGAAGCGTTTTATTTAGGTATGACAAAAGAGCAAAGTATACAGCTAATTAATGAAGTAGAAAAAGTGGTCAAAGGAGGAGAACGCTATGATACAACTAAATAATGTTAGTAAATATTTTGATGGTCAAAAAGCGTTGAACTCTGTCAATCTACAAATTAATAAAGGGTCGATATTTGGACTACTAGGATCTAATGGTGCTGGGAAGACAACTCTATTGAAGTTGCTTGCAGGGATTTATAAACAGCATAGTGGAGAAGTGCTAATTAATGATGAACAAGTTTTTGAAAATGAACGGTTAAAGCAAAATATCATTTTTATTCCAGATGTTGTCTACTTTTTCTCGCACTATTCAATTCTGCAAATGGCGAAGTACTATAAAAGCATATACCATTCGTGGAATGAAGAAAGATTTAAAGAACTTCAACGTGTATTTGGGCTTGATCCTCGAAATAAAATACATCGCTTTTCTAAGGGTATGCAACGTCAAGTTGCTTTTTGGTTAGCATTATCAACAATGCCTGACGTATTAATCTTGGACGAACCGCTTGATGGGCTTGACCCAGTTATGCGAACAAGGATAAAAGACTTGTTAATTCAAGATGTTGCAGAAAGAGAGATGACGGTTTTAATCTCTTCTCATAACCTCCAAGAAGTAGAAGGGATATGTGATCAAATTGGCATTTTACATAAAGGACAGCTCATCATGCAAAAGGAAATTGATGCGATAAAATCAGATGTACACAAAATACAAATTGCCTTTAGTAATAATATCCCTATGAATTTGTTCAACGAGGTAGATATGTTATATAAAGAAGAACGCGGTAGTGTTATTATTTGTATCGTTAGAGGGCATGAACAGGACATAAGAACAAGTTTCTTACGATACCAGCCCGTTATATTTGATGTTTTACCGCTCACATTGGAAGAGATATTTATTTATGAAATGGGGGATGTAGGCTATGCGATCGATGACATCCTGGTTTAAAGGAGGCATCTTCATTCAAGATGTGAGGAGTGTGCTATGGGTCGGCACAATCTATTTTATGTTACTATTGCTTACTGTCCCATTATCTATTATTGATTTCTATAATCAGTTAAATAAAGGTTTTATTTATCGGGAATTTGATTTCTTTTCAGATGTGCAATATATAATTATTATTACTGTGCCAGTTGTTCTAGCTATCTTTATATTCCGTTATTTACAAACGAAAAGGTCTGTTGATTTTATTCATAGCATGCCGATAAAACGTTCAACGATTTTTCATCATCATATGATATTTGGTGCAGTCAATCTTGTATTACCAGTGATCCTTACTGCTTGCATCGCTATAGTCTTAAGGTTAACTTTGCAGTTGGATGCATATATATCACTGAATGATATATTCAATTGGTCAGGAAGCATTGTTTTATTTACGTTGTTTATCTTTGTTATAAGTGTATTTGTGGGGATGTTTACAGGGTTGTCTGTAGCCCATGGGATATTAACGTATATTTTCTTGCTGTTTCCATATGGGATAACTGTTTTAATATCGATGAATCTTGGTGTTTTACTATATGGGTTTAACTATGAATATTATTTGAATGTTGGAATTGAAAAGCTATCTCCCCTCACAAGCTGGTATAATAGATTTTTTGGATACAGCAATGAACCTGTAGAGATATTTACTTACACAGAAGTAATCGGGTATGTCATTGTAATGGTTTTTATTTATCTATTCTCAATATTGATTTATAAAAAAAGAGGGTCAGAAACCGCAACCCAAGCAGTAACTTTTAGTATTTTACAGCCTGTATTTAAATATGGGGTAACCTTTTGTACGATGCTTGTAGGTGGCGTCTACCTTTGGACTTATCAACAAAGTTTTTCTTGGACAATCGTAGGGTATGTCATCGGTTCGATAATTGGGTATTGTGTAGCTGAAATGACTTTACAAAAATCATGGAGAATCGTTCCAATTAATAAAGGTTATGCTGTTTTTACGGCAACGATGGTTTTGCTCATTACTGTCATTAATTTTGATATCATTGGCTTTGAAGAAAAAATGCCAAACATTAATGAAGTTGAAAAGGTTTATTTTGACAATGGTATATATTCTTATTTGAAAGACGATGAAGGCATTAAACGTTTTGAATATGCTGACAGTAAAAATATTGTACACGTTTATAACCTTCACCAACAGCTAGTAAAAGATAAGGAGAAAAATAAAAACAACAATGAAGCGGTAATAAACATACATGTTGTTTATGGACTAACGAACGGTAAGAAGTTTGTACGGTCTTATGATATACCAAAAGATGGTACTTACGAAAATTATTATAAACCGATTTACGAATCTGCTGAATTTAAGAAGATGGATTATGATGAACTATTTGCAATAGATGCTGAGCATATTGAACAACTTGTTTTTTCTCCTAGTCATGAATTAGACAAAGAAAAAACTGTAGCTGAAGATGAGAAAATTGAGGAGTTTTTAACATTAATTCGAGAAGATATTTTAAGTCAAGAATATGAGGACATGAGGGCTGGAAAAGGTAATGGAGGCGATGTAACCATCAGGTTAGGAAATAGCTCCCCATTGTTTGCAAACTATGGAAGGGGATTGGAAAGGAAAACGGCAATTTCTATTCATTGGGACTATTCATATAATCGAATAGTTACATGGTTAGAACAAAATGATTATATGCAATACGCGACCATTCATCCCGAAGAAATCTCAAATATGAGGATTATTGAATTAAACAATGATGAAATAAAGTTAGTAGAGAATATTTTTTGGCGTGATACAGATAATCTAGAAGAGATGTTTGAAGATGATTCCAGAGATGTACTTACCATCTCAAATGACGAACAAATACTAGATAGTTTACGGAATTATCAAGCTGTTTTTAGTTATTCTGAAAGAAGTAATCACGCAAAATATATCGTGTATTTTGAATCAGTATATGGGGACTATTCTTTCTTTAGTAGCTTCAACGATGCAAACGTACCAGGCTATATCAACGAATATTTTAGTAGTAATTAAACATGTTTTTTAGGCTACCAACCCTATTAAATAGAAAAAATAGCACCTGCTCATGGTGCTATTTTTTATTCTATAAAATGTTCACTGTTGTTTGTCCTTAGTTGCCCCTTGTTTTTTCTTATTTTAAATATGCTTTTAACATCCACACATGCTTTTCTAATGAGTTTTTAATGCCAATAAACATATCCGCAGTAGGTTGATCATTAGCATCTTCTGCTTGTTCAATTAATAGTTTGGATTCGTGGATCACTTTAAAGAAGTCTTCGGCAATGGCTCCAACCATATCTTTTGGTGTTTCTTTGTTCGTTGCTTCTTCAATTGAAGTGTGTTTTAAATAGTCAGCTAACGATGCAATAGGTTGTCCTTCGATAGTTAGAATTCTTTCAGCGATTTCATCAATATAAGTAGCTGCCTCGTCGTAAAATTCCTCAAACTTAGCATGTAGAGTAAAGAAATCAGCTCCAGTAACATACCAATGGTAATTATGAAGCTTCGTATACAATACGTTCCAGTTTGCTAGTTGTTGGTTAAGAGATTGAATAAGTGTAGTGTTTGTCATAAATGAATCCTCCTAAATTAGAATAATTATATTATATTACAGATTATAATAATTATCAATAAGAATTAATTACAATATAAAAATCTTAATAAATTAAATATTTAACACTATATATTGTTAGCTTGAATACGTAGTCTATTCAATAAAATATGAGTTTTTTGTATAGGAATAAGACCTAATTTTATCCGAAAAAAAATAATTGATTGATTTTCTTATCAGAATTTTATAAACTAAAACAAATACTAATCATTGTATTCCTACTTGTTTGGTTGGAGATATCCTTAAAGTCGATTATGCTTAATGGTAATCTTTTCTGGTAAAGGTGAAATGAGAAGTAAAATGTATTTAAACGAACATCCATTTGTGGCATTAAATAAAGGGGGGAGAATATGGCTTCAATAACGTATGATAGCTGGTCAGATCAACTATCAACAGATATTCAAGCACAGTTTAAAGAAAGTTTAGATGTGTTGAAATGGGCTTATAAGGAATATAAAGATGAGATCGTTTATGCTTGTAGTTTCGGGGCCGAAGGAATGGTTCTTATTGATCTCATTAATAAAGTTAATAAGACAGCTAAAATCGTTTTTCTTGATACAGATGTACATTTTAAAGAAACTTATGAGTTAATTGACAAAGTGAAAGAAAAATATCCTACCTTACAAATTATGCTTCAAAAACCAGAGCTAACTCTTAAAGAGCAGGCAGAACAACATGGTGATGAGCTTTGGAAAACAAACCCTAATCAATGCTGTAATATTAGAAAAATATTACCTCTGCAAAAAGCATTAAAAGGTAATTTAGCATGGATATCTGGACTAAGAAGAGAGCAATCTCAATCGAGGAGCCATACTAATTTCATCAATAAAGATGATAAGTTTCAGTCTATTAAAATATGTCCACTCATTCATTGGAGTTGGGAAGATATTTGGAATTATATCCGGTTCTTTAATTTGCCGTACAATCGCTTACACGATCAAGGCTATCCAAGTATCGGGTGTGAGTACTGTACGTTACCAACTGGTGATGATAAAGATTCCCGATCTGGACGTTGGGCAAATAGCTCTAAAACAGAATGCGGATTACATCAATCAGGTTAGGAAGAAGAGTAGATGATATTTACAATAACCGCATTTGTTGTGGCTATTTTATTCGCATTAAATATTGGTGCTAGTGGAGCAGCTGCTTCCATGGGAGTCGCGTACGGATCTGGTGTCATTTCCAAAAAGAACATTGCACTTGTTATTAGTGGCATAGGTGTTTTTTTAGGTGCTGCATTAGGTGGAGGAGAAGTTGTTAAAACGATAGGAACTGAAATTGTGCCAGCGTCAATCATTAATGTTCATATAGCAATTAGCATTCTTGCAGCAGCTACAATTTCTTTATTCATTGCCAATATTTTGGGGATTCCTTTATCAACAAGTGAAGTGACTGTCGGGGCGGTAGTTGGAGTAGGTATTGCTTTTAAAGCACTTATGTTTGATACTTTAATTATTATTATGCTGTTTTGGATTGTCACACCGCTAGTTTCTTTTACAATTACGTTGTTATTTGGCAAGTTGGTTAAGAGGGTAGAAAGCAAACAAGGTTTCCTACAGTCAAAAAAGTGGAAGACTATATTAGCAGTACTAGTTGTGGTGACAGGTTTTCTTGAAGCTTTTTCTGCAGGAATGAACAATGTTGCTAATGCAATTGGACCACTTGTAGGAGCAGAGCTGATCCCCTTACAATCTGGTATCATCCTAGGTGGTTTGTTTATCGGAATTGGAGCAATCGTTTTAGGTAGAAGAGTCATTGAAACGAATGGCAAGAAAATCGTAAGATTATCGTTATTACAAGGGAGTGTAGTATCAGGTACAGGAGCAACTCTTGTATTTATCGCATCAATTTTTGGGCTTCCGGTACCGATGACACAAGTAACCACTTCGGGCATAATAGGCATTGGTATTGCCGAGCAAGGTAGAGGCCTCTTAAAGAAACGATTAATTAAAAAACTTCTCCTTGTTTGGATTGTTTCACCAGTATTTGCGCTAGCAGTATCTTATGGATTTATCAAATTATTTATTCAAGTAGATTTATATGTTGTAAGTGCGATGATGAGTGCTGCGTTTGCATCGTATGGCTTGCTGAAGTTAATGAGGTATACACAAGAAGACAGACGGTCATATCATGAAGACGGCGGAGGTATTTAGCACTTTAATTCCGACTAAAAAGATAAGATAACTTAAAACGGAGGTAACTTATGAGTTTGAAACCACATGGGGGAGAATTGATTCAACGCCTTAACTCTCCTTATTCAGTAAACGGCATTACAACAGAAATTGAGTTAGATTTAATGGCTTTAAGTGATTTAGAATTGATTGCAACAGGGGGCTATAGCCCACTAGAAGGCTTCTTAGGCTATAAAGATTATACTTCAGTTGTGCATGATCTGCGCTTAAGTTCAGGTGCACCATGGAGTATCCCTATTACCCTGCCAGTTTCTGAGGCTAAAGCTTCAAAACTAATTGTAGGCGAAAAAGCAAAACTTGTTAAAGATGGCACTGTTTATGGTGTCATTACAATAACTGAGGTATATACACCAGATAAAGAAGTAGAAGCTCAGCACGTATTTCAAACGACAGATTTATCACATCCTGGTGTAAAAAAATTATTTGATCGTCCTAATGTATATGTTGCTGGTCCTATATATTTAGTTGAGCGTCCAAAGAAGGATAGATTTAATGAATACTATCTTGACCCTCGAGAAACAAGAGAAATATTTCAACAAAAGCAATGGAATACAGTGGTAGGATTTCAGACTCGTAACCCTGTTCATCGTGCACATGAGTATATTCAAAAAAGTGCACTAGAAATTGTTGACGGTCTTTTACTTAATCCTCTTGTAGGAGAAACAAAGTCTGATGACGTTCCAGCAGATGTGAGAATGGAAAGCTATGAAGTGCTACTTAAGCACTATTACCCTAAGGAAAGAGTCTTTTTAGCAGTATTTCCAGCCGCGATGCGCTATGCTGGTCCTAGAGAAGCAATTTTCCATGCTCTAGTTCGAAAAAACTATGGCTGTACTCATTTTATCGTTGGCCGTGATCATGCAGGTGTAGGAGATTACTATGGAACTTATGACGCACAAAAGATTTTTGATCAATTTTCTAAAGAAGAAATTGGCATCGAAATATTAAAATTTGAACATGCGTTTTATTGCAAAAAAACGAAAACGATGGCTACGTCGAAAACAACACCTAGCAGTTCTGAAGATCATCTTCATTTAAGTGGTACGAAAGTAAGAGAAATGTTAAGAAATGGGGAGGTTCCTCCAGAAGAATTTACTCGACCAGAGGTCGCGGAGGTACTTATTAAAGGATTGAAAAAAACATCAGTCCACTCATAAATGTTCGGTGTTGACAATTTTGTGTAGAAGTGACGAGATATTTAATAGGGGCGTCTATTAAGGGAGTTAAAAAATCTTATTAGGCAGCCCCATTATTAAAAATATAACATTTTGGATAACGCTCTTGTTTGTAAACTTTGTTGCTATTTTATTAAAAGCGGACAATTTGACGAGTTTTATAAGTACTCAATAAATGTTTAAGTATAAAAGGTGCTACGAAAGATATATGTTTACGTGTTTATATCTTTGAACGAAAAGCAACAATCAATGCGAAAACAGCCTTGTTTTATTATATATTAAGTAATATAGGAGAGGTGTCCATGTCATCATCTAAAAACATCGTATGGCACGAAACAACAATTACTAGGAAAGATCGAAACAGCTTAAATAATCATAATAGCTGTGTGTTATGGTTTACCGGGCTTTCTGGATCTGGAAAGTCAACGCTTGCGAATGCAGTTGAAGTTAAGCTACATGAAAGCCAAGTTAGAACTTATGTTTTAGACGGTGATAATATACGTCATGGCTTGAACAAAGACCTTGGCTTTAGTGAAGATGATCGTAAAGAGAACATACGCCGTATTGGAGAGGTATCTAAGCTATTTACAGATAGTGGTCAAATTGTTTTGACAGCTTTTATTTCACCGTTTAGAGAAGACCGTAATAGCGTAAGAGAGCTTTTTTCTAATCATGAGTTCATCGAAGTATACGTAAAGTGTCCACTTGAAGTATGTGAAACACGTGATCCAAAAGGGTTATATGACAAGGCGCGGAAAGGTGAAATTCCTGAATTCACAGGCATTAGTTCACCATATGAGCCTCCTGAACAACCTGAATTGATTATTGAAAGCAACAAAATGACAATAGAGCAATCTGTTGAACAGGTAATAAATTATTTAAAAGAAAAATCAATAGTAAAATAATATGGTTTCTTTCGCAAATAATTTTGCATTAGTTACTATATATATACAATAATAGATTATATAAAAAAGTTTCCTTCGAATTTCATACGTTCAATGATTTTATGTAAGGAAACTCCATACTTATATAAATAACGAAATAAGTCATGGGATGAATGTAGAGAGAATACACTGCACAACAGTTATTTTTCGATATTTATTGAACATGAGCTATAATACGTTATAAGGGAGTTAAGGAGGGTGCTAAATGGCATATGTGAAAACATGGGAAAACAATGAAAAATTAAACAAAAATGAAAAACAGAAGTTACAAAAAGATGGGTTAGAAATATTAAACGATATTCCACATTATGCGAAAAATGGTTTTCAATCTATCCCAAAAGATCAATGGGATTATTTTAAGTGGGCAGGATTATACTTACAAAAGCCTAAAGAAGATGGATATTTTATGATGAGGGTTAATGTTCCTTCTGGAATTTTGACTTATGATCAAGCTAATGTATTAGCTGGGATTAGTAAAGATTATGGTAGAGGTGTTTTTGATATAACAACACGTCAAGCTGTACAGTTCCATTGGCTAACAATTGAACAAATTCCAGATATTTTTAAACGCTTGGAAAGTGTTGGTTTGTCTTCAGTTGGGGCTTGTGGAGATATCACTCGTACGATAGTTGGTAACCCACTTGCGGGTATTGATGGGAGTGAACTGTTTGATACAGAACCTATCGTTAAAGAAGTATATGAATTTTTCCAGCATAATGAAGATTTCTCAAACCTTCCTAGAAAATATAAAATGTCAATAAGTTCAAATGTTCATAATGCGGGGCATGCAGAAATAAATTGTTTAGCATTTATTCCAGCAACAAAAGAAATTGATGGAAAACAAGTTGCTGGTTTCCATATTAAAGTAGGTGGAGGGCTTTCAGCACGTCCGTTTTTAGCTCAAGAACTTGATGTGTTTATACTCCCTGAACAACTCAAGGAGACAGCAATAGCAATAACAACATTATTTCGAGATTACGGTTACCGTGAAAAGCGTCATTTGGCAAGGTTGAAATTTTTAGTTGCTGACTGGGGAGTAGAGAAATTTAAAGAAAAATTAGAAGAACTGACTGGACCATTACTTTCAAAAGGTAAAAATGAATTGAAGGAATGGAATGCAGGTTATTTTTATGGAGTACACAAACAAAAACAAGAGGGATTAAGTTATGTTGGCTTTAACGTACCTGTAGGAAGACTAACTGCTGACGAAGTTTTTGAGCTAGCTAGGATATCAAAAGCATACGGAAATGGTGAGATCCGCACTTGTAATTCTCAAAACTTGATCATTCCAAATATTCCAGATGAACAGGTAGATGTACTGTTAAAGGAACAAATCTTTAATAGAATTTCAATCAATCCTAGGAACTTCATTGCTTATTCAGTTTCATGTACAGGTATTGAATATTGTAATTTAGCACTTGTAGAAACAAAAGAAAGAATGCGAAGTATTGCTGAATATTTAGATGAAGAAATTGCGATTGATCAGCCTGTACGCCTTCATATGGTTGGCTGTCCAAATTCATGTGGTCAACGTCAAATTGCCGATATTGGTTTACAAGGTGTGAAAATGAAAACGAAAGAAAAAGGTATGGTAGAGGCTTTTGAAATCTATGTTGGTGGTACGCTGAATAATGATGGGAAATTTAATGAAAAATTAAAGGGTAAAGTCGATGCGGACAATTTAGGCCCTGTATTAAAAGATTTCCTAAGTTATTTCAAGGAGAATAAAGTAGAGAAAGAATCATTCTATGACTTTGTTGGTCGAGTGGGGATTGAACCGCTTCAAAATGAACTAGACCAAATTTTAGCTCAAATATAACACAAAGGATTTTCGCTAACCTTGTTTTGCTATTGAGCTTTTTTTAGAACAGTAATTAATAATATTTGCAATTGACCTTATATTATATGAGAAAAGGTGCCACGAATACTTGGTTTAAAAGTATTTAGCTCTTAATATGAAAAAGCTAGGGTTAATGAAATACATCTAACATAAACACAAAGGATAATGAACAAATTCTCACATGAAGGTACTACACCTTCATGTGAGTCATTATTTACATGCTTATTCCTATAGAGAGAGCAAGTGAATAGCAGGCTCATCTCATTATCGGTCAAAATCAAGATGGATAGTCACCCTGACTTTTCCACTACGTATTTAACTTAGTAGGTGATTAAAGTGAATTTGTACAAATTTGAAGTGAAAATAAATGAAGAGGTTGTAGACGTAGTCATTGCATCAAAAAGCGATGATGAAGCGTTTCATTATGTAGAAATAGAGTTAGAAAAACATTTTTTAAGTATGCCTGATATAGATGATATCACACTTTATGAAAAGAAGATTATCCGTAATGGAAGTGGTTTTGTTTTGGCATAGGCTCTCTTAGTAAAATATGTTGTTATTTATACTAATAATGGATAGTATGATGAGTTTTATGAGAACTCAATAAATGTAATTGTAGAAAAGATGCGCCGAAGGCTATGTATACGTGCGTAATACTTAGAACGAAAAGTAACAATCATTGCGAAAACAGCCTTCAGTTAACTTTGTTGTTATACGGTTGCTAAACACAAACCTCATTTTAAATGAAAAAGATGCCAAAAACGCTTGGTTTATTTCTTATTACGAAAATCAACAAGCAATGTGAAAATAGTCTTAGTATAACATATAATATTGTTAGGATCTTTTCATTATCTTTGTTGCATTGTATTGAAGATACTAACCCATTACTATATTTCAGAAAAGATGCGATCAACGGATTAGATACATGTTTACATATTCGTATTTTTATTATTCACTTACAATAATACGAGGAGGGGATGAAAGTGAAAGCTATTCTCTATATAGGGCATGGTAGTAGGGTTGAGGAAGCTAAACTTCAAGCTGTTTCTTTTATAAACGAGATGAAGCAACTAATTTCAATCCCCATTCAAGAACATTGTTTTTTAGAGCTGGCATCACCAACAATTGCTGAAGGAATTAACAATTGTGTTGAGCGAGGTGCTACTGAAATTATTGTTGTTCCGATTTTGTTACTTACTGCCCACCATGCAAAAAAAGATATACCAAACGAATTAGCTAAAGCTAGCACTCATTTTCCTGACATAGTTATTAAATATGGTCAACCTATAGGTGTTCATGACAAAATCATTGATATTATGCTCGAGAGATTACATGAGAAAACAACAGTAATTGATGGAGATACGTTAATATTGCTCGTTGGTAGGGGTAGTAGTGATCCTGATGCGCCTCGAGATTTACGGACGATTGCGAAGCTCTTACTTGAGCAATCAGGAGCAGGATCAGTTGATACTTGTTTTTTAGCAGCAGCAGAGCCTTCTTTTGAGGATATGTTACAGCAAACAATATGTTCCCAATTTAACAAAGTCCTTGTACTTCCATATTTATTGTTTACTGGTATACTAATGAAATCAATGGAGCACACAATTAAGAGCATAGCATCCAATGAAAAAGAATATATTTTATGCAATTATCTAGGTTATCATAAATATTTAGGAGATATCATTAAAGAGCGTACAGAAGCATTGTTATAACACGTTATAAGGAGAAATAAGATGAGTAGCTTTCCAATAATAGTTCAGCTGGAAAACAGAAATGCGGTAGTTGTTGGTGGTGGTAAGGTTGCATCTCGAAAAGTTAAGCACTTAATCGGCGCAGGTGCTAATGTAGTCGTTATAAGCCCAAATATAAACGAAACAATGAAAACCTATGTAGCAAATCATCAGGTGGTTTGGAAAGAAAAAACGTTTGATCCTAGTGATGTAGACAATGCGTTTGTAGTTATTGCAGCAACCGACAACGAAACCGTTAATAAAGCCGTCGCTGATGCAACAAATTGTCACACACTTTTAAATGTTGTAGACCAGCCTCATTTGGGAAATTTTACCGTTCCTAGTATATTACGGAGAGGAAAACTATCTATTTCTGTTTCAACTGATGGAGCTAGCCCTCATTTAGCAAAAAAAATTCGAGATGAACTAACGAACCAATACGATGAAACCTATAGTCATTATTTAGACTTTTTATATGAATGTAGGCACATAATAAAAAATAACGTTAAGAATCCACGAGAAAAGCAAGAGTTATTATTAGAAATTATTGACCCGGTCTACTTTTCCTCATTAGAAATGCGAGATAAAATATTATCAAAACTAAAAGCAATTAATAGGAGAGTTAAATTTTAATAAAGTGGTATTTGCCCCATCATAGCTGTTATATGTTATTGCTATTAACTAACCCCCATAATAAAGCATCTTTCTTAGATGAATAATGGACGATGGGTTGTTCTGTTATTATAGAAAGATTTTGATCAAAAAAAGAAGAACTGTCAAAGGAAGTACAAGTGCCTTTTCGGAGCAGCCAAGGTTCGTGTATAAGATCTCCACGGTAGACGTTGTTATGTTTGTTGACGGTAAACAAACAATAACGATTCACTAAAAAGCTAACTAAATCTGCATTGTGCGGAGTAAATCTTTCATCATCAATCGTAAAATGTGCATGAAGTAGTGGTGAGAATTGACGCTGTTTTTGAGAGCACATATAGCTGTATCGATTTTGGTCGTTGTCAGTTGTAATTATAGAATAAGTATATGGTAAATGGTAAAAAAAAGCAGCAAGACGGCTTGCGATGAAATTGGATGCATGAATCTTTAGAAAAAAGACGCCTCGGATTCCTTGATATGTAACATACGTCCTTACATTGATTTGTTGAAAAGGTTTGAACAACGATAAAAATGGGATGCCATTAACATACATGCCGCTCATCGAAAGAAATACGATACTTATCCATGCTTGGTGTTCGTAACAATCTAGTTTTAATGGATACGGAATGATCTTTTCTAAAGAACGTGTACATACAGGCCAATGAGCAAATATGAGATCATCCCATGTTTGTTTAAATAATGGCTGACGACTTGATTGTTGAATGGGATGGAAACGGTTATTCTCCGACATTTTAACTCACAGCTCCTTAGCTATTAGGAGTTTCCTTAATTTATGTATAGAATAATCTATAACAAGAAAATTTATACAATAAACCTTTACATTTATATTTTGCAATGATATATTATACATACATTATTTGAACGGGGAGGGTTGTATTATGAGTAAATTAATTGTAATTAAAAGCGTAACTGGATATTTCATAATACAGCCCATAAACATAGCTATATAAGTTTCAATATGCTTTCAATGTGAGAAACGATATGATATGAATGTTTAGCCATGGGCTGTAGTATGCCTATGGTCTTTTTGTGATTTTGGAAAAAAGAAGACAACAAAATTTTTTAACAATAATTTAAAAAACATTCAAACATATCGGAGGAATAACGTTGAATTTATTAACTTTAGGATGGAATAAACAATTTGAAGAAGCATTTTTACCATACAAAAACTCAGAATACTCAGTAGGAAGAGTCGCATTAGAACATAAGCGGATGTACCGAATATTCACAGAGCAAGGAGAACTATTAGGAGAGGTTTCGGGAAAATTTCGTTACAATACTCTTGCTAGAGAAGATTTTCCTGCTGTTGGAGACTGGGTCGTAATTACAACACAACAAAATGAAGATAGAGCTTTAATTCATGCGGTGTTGCCAAGGCAAAGTAAGTTTTCAAGAAAAAGTGCAGGAGAAGTTACTGAAGAGCAAATAGTTGCAACAAATGTAAACTCAATCTTTTTAGTAGCTGCGTTGAATCAAGATTTCAACTTAAGAAGGTTAGAAAGGTATATTTTGCTCACATGGGAAAGTGGCGCTAATCCCGTCATCGTTTTATCTAAAAGTGATTTATGTACGGACATTGAAGAAAAATTAGCAAGAGTAGAAGCTATAGCATTTGGCGTTCCGATCCATGTCATTAGCGCTAAAGAGGATACAGGGATTGAAAGCTTGCAACAATATTTAACAGACGGTCAAACAGTTGCGTTGCTAGGCTCCTCAGGTGCTGGAAAATCTACGCTATCTAATAAACTATACGGCAAAGATGTTCAAGCTGTTCAACAAGTGCGTGAGGGCGATGATCGAGGGAGGCATACGACAACACACCGAGAACTAATCGTGCTCACAACAGGAGGTATTATTATAGATACCCCAGGTATGAGAGAGTTGCAATTATGGGATTCAGAGGATAGTGTGGCACAAAGCTTTCAAGACATAGAAGCACTATCAGAGCATTGTAGGTTTACAAATTGTAAGCATCAGTCTGAACCTGGTTGTGCAGTGTTATCCGCGATTGATCAAGGTGTACTAGAGCAAAGTCGATTTCTCAGCTTTGTAAAAATAAAAAAAGAGCTTGCTTATCTAGAAAGAAAAGCAGATAACAAGGCTAGAATAGCTGAGCGGAAAAAGTGGAAAAAAATAAGTGGCGATAGAACAAGGTTTCATCGTAAGTAAATTTGAATCTTGTTGAAAACTTTGTTCCTATTTTACCTACTTTAGAACAGCAAAGTTTGCTTATAAAAGATGTTACGAATGCTAAATATGTGTTATTACCATATTACGAAAAGTAATAATCAATCCCATAACACTTACGTATACTGGATATTGAGGAATCAGGTGGGAATTTTTATTCCACCTGATTTGTTTGTAGAGCGGAGTTGTATACGAAAATGGTTGAAAATGATACACATGAGTATACATAAAAATTTTGAATCATAAATACCTAAGAGTTAAAAATTTATTTCTACAAAGCAACATTTTGGCTATATGATAACTCTCCATTTCAATAATGACTGCTATGTATGATAAACAATACGGGATTTTATTTAGTCAAAAGTAATAACTATAGGAAGGTTTCACGAAACTAGGGAATGACTAAAAGATAACTAATAATTATTGCAGTATCAGGAGAGGTAAACTACGTGATTTGGTTAATTATTTCAAAAGTTCTAGTAATTTTAGTCGGCTTACATTTTCTTATTACAGGGTATAAAATTAATAAGAACTCACAAAAAAATGAAGTATTCATTAGTCCAAATACATATTATAATGCTTCTTTACTTTTGTATAATGATGATTTACATATAAAATAATTTCTCATCGTACCAAATGGATGAAAAAGCAATAGATTATAAGAAGAAGCCCCTCCAAATAACAATAATATCTGAAGAAGTTTACTAAAAGCGGATCAACTATTTTAACCCCGACTTAAACTAGGACGGGGTTAAAAATACTTTAAAGCTGAGAGTGAAACAAACTATTAATCATTTGTAGACACCTTTTATCGAATTAGATAGAAACTTTTGTACGTGTGCTCTTTAATCATGTAGAGATTTTTTCACGACCTTAAGTTTACTTAAAATTTTTTATCCAATTTTCAAAAGAATGAACGAGCCTTTCTATATATTGACTAGTTCTTTCATCTACTAATTCACCTTGTTCATTAAATAAGCTGTGTACTCCAGATATTAATACTTGCGGTTCCACCATAACTAACGAACGTGTTGAAGTTAAGATTTGTCTTAGTTGAGCCTGAGCCTGTGCAGTACCTGCTCGTCCCGGAGTTCCTCCCATAATTGCTATTGGTTTTTTTAATAAAGGAGCTTCTTTTCCACCTCTAGAAGCCCAATCCAGAGCATTTTTTAATACACCAGGAACGGCTCCGTTATATTCTGGAGTTACAATCAGGAGGGCGTCGGACTCTTGAATAGTTTTTTTAAATTTAGTGACAATCGAAGGGTCTTCATTCTTTTCAAGGTCTTCGTTAAACATAGGGATATCAGACAAGTCGAATGTATTGATTTCCATTTGTTGAGGTGAAAGCCTGATTGCTTCTTGGAGAAGGGCACGATTGTATGATTCTTTTCGTAAACTACCTGCAAATCCTAGAATTTTTGTTTTTTGTGTGTCCATTGGTTTCTTCCTCCTTTAGATACTTTTTAGGTTGTTGTTACTTTAGCATACACTAAAAAGAATATTGCTATTTGCGTCATAAGAATGAGCCTTGGTACTACAAACATGATGTCTATAATAAAAAAGATTGAAATTAAACCTAGGAATAATCCTAAATGATAAATTTTTAAGCGGTGGTGTTCATACCTATACATATGAAAAACCAATGTTGTTGCAAAAAAGTAAAGAATGACAGCAAAGAATAATAATCCGATCATAAACAAATAGTTTAAATCATGCAAATAAATCAAATTGATAGAAGCAGCAATCATACTTAATGTAATGAATATAATAAGGTGTCCATATACAATCAATTGACCTGCAGACTTTATCGATTTGTCTATTTTTTTATCTAAGTTATCAAAATATTGCCACCACATCGCTATAATAACTATAAATGACATAACAGCATAAGAGATGGACTCCAAATCCCCTTTTTCAGGCTGTAGGACGACAATGGTGCTAATAATCAATTCACCGAACAAGATAATTGTCAAAAGCCCAAAGCGTTCTAATAGATGTCCGATGTTAATAGGTGCTTTAACTAAATATTTTCTCCCGAAGATAGGAACTAATATATCCACAAATATACCTAAATAAAATATGACATATCTAATCCATGAATCGAAAAAAATAGAAGAAAAAGATACGATAATTCCAATCCAAAAAAACTTACCTAAAAACTGTGCAGTCTTTTTATGATGTATTGTTTCATACTGTTGTACTATTATATATTGGATAGCTGTTAGTCCTCTTAAACCGATATAACCAACCATGAATGGCACGTAATAGGTATCAAAATCAACCGATAAGCTAGAAGTCATAATTAGAACAAAGAACATTTGTACAATCATATACAACCGTTGATGAACAAAATCTTTCCCGAAACGGTTAATGAATAAAGTTTGACCTACCCATGCCCACCAAATGGGTATCATCATAATAATAAATTTAACAAAATATTCTGTGTGTATAACACCTTCTTCTACATGGATAAGCACGTGTGTTGCAGTTGATATAGCCGCTACAAAAACTAAGTCATAAAATAATTCAAGCCACGTTACCTTTTTTTCTTCCATCCTCATCAACTCTCAGTCTAATCATATTTTTACATACAAAATATATTTAAATATTGTTAGTTAGTAGTTACACATCCTTTGATAAATTACGATGTTTATTTCTTTTAATGTAAGGATTAAACATTAGTGTGCAAGAACATCCCTATAATCTGGCTTCTTATCAAATTGGCTTTTAGCAAATGGACATAAAGGGATAATTTTTTTGTTTTCTTCTCTTGCTAGATTAACTACCTTATCTACTAGTGCTTCTCCAATTCCCTCACCACGTAGTTCGTTTGATACGAAAGTATGGTCAATTATTAAACGCTCCGTACCTGAGTTAACAAAGGTGATCTCTGCAATTAGTTGATCTGCATTTTCGATATAAAATCGATTGACTCCTCTTAATATATTTTTCATTATGCCCCTCCAATAGGTTTTAAGTTGACCTCATTTAATTATGCTGTCCAACTTAAGTTTTTAATTTTCATTTACATGGCTATTATCACAGAATGGACTATTTTTAGAAGAACCACATCCACAAAGAGTTGCACGTGTACATTTAATTGTAGATTCTTTGTGTTTTATCGAGAGGTTCCCTTTTATATAGATAGGACCAATGGAAGGAGCTTCGATGGTTGTCTCATTAGCTGGTGTTTCTTGTTTACCTCCATCTTTCCTAATATACTCTAAAGCACCACTTGGACACCTTTCGATTACTTCAACTATTTTATCTACAGTTTCGCCATCTGCATTAATCCACGGTCTTTTTTTTAGGTTGAAAACTTTGGGTAGTCCTCTAACACATTTCGCAGCATGAATACATCTTTCTTTGGAAAATGTAACGTCAATGGATTCCCCGGTATACCGCTTTTTTTCTACACTCATATTTATTTCACTCCTATAATACAAATTGGTTCGAACTTTAATTAGATACAGTGATTATTGTAAGAATAAATAGAAAATTAATACTTCACGATTGCCACTAACCTGAGTTTTAAATGAATATAACATGAGACCTATCCTTATCCGATTTATAATTCTTTGGCTTCAATTTCATTGACTATATTATATTCCCCCTTTAAATATAGTTTTGGTAAGCAATTCAGAATTCAGCGGTTCTAAATTTCTTCCACAAAAGAATGGTTGTGAAATTATCTCGAATTAATAATATCTTAATTCGAGATAATTATATGATTAAACTTCCCTCATGTCAACTATACGTATAAACTGATTGTTAAAAAGTAGTATGTATAATGACACAAATATAAGTTAAATTTGTTTTATTAATGAAACAAAGAGGCTACATTCCGTTTTAATAAATGATGATTTACTATTCGGTTGAAAAGAGGTGACTTTGAGTTTGCTAGGAATATAATAAAAATTCCATTAAAGATTATGAAATAGCATAGTTTGTAAAGGGTGGTTGTAGAAGCACAATTTTTGGGGTGGTTGTAAATGGGATATTAGTTCAACAGTCCTGTCATTAAGAAAGAACTTTTTGATGATGAGGCTAATATAATGTCATGAACCTCAATTACTATGAGTCTGTTAATTATACATTCAAAAATTGAAACTCTCATCGTAAACGATGAGAGAACTATGGAATAGTCAATAGTTCCCTCACTATAGTTAAGATTAATACAGAATTTCTAATAATCCCAATCTCAAAATTAGGGATCTAGTTATATTGATAAACTTATAAATAAAAATGTTATAGGATAGATTACCATGCACGGCTGTACTGGCCAGGACCTTCAACTGTTACCCCTAATTCTTGAGCAGCTGTTTTAGGCCAATATGGGTTGCGTAATAATTCACGACCGATGAAAATTAAATCTGCACGGCCATTTTTAAGAATTTCTTCTGCTTGTATGCCAGTTGTAATTAAGCCAACTGCACCTGTTTGGATATGAGCGTTTCGTTTAATGGTTTCTGCATAAGGGACTTGATAGCCAGGAAATACATCAAATCTAGTTGGAATTACAGCGCCTGAGCTACAATCAATTAAATCAACGCCTTGTGCTTTCATCATCTGAGCAATTTGAACATAATCTTCAATAGAATTTCCTTGATTATCATAATCATTAGCTGAAACTCTTACAAATAATGGTCCAGACCATTCTGATTTGACAGCATCAATTACTTCTTTCAAAAAACGATAACGTTTTTCTAAATTTCCACCATACTCATCGGTCCGTTTATTAGTTAGTGGAGAGAGAAACTCATTTAATAAATAGCCGTGAGCAGAATGGATTTCAATAATATCAAATCCAGCCTCTTTAGCTCGGCGAGCTGCCAAAGCAAATGCGTGAATTACATCTTCAATGTCGGCTTTAGTCATTTCAATAGGCACGCGACTTTTATGATCAAAAGCAATGGCTGATGGTCCATAAATTACCCCTTCAACTTGAGACTTTCTTCCTGCATGTGCAAGTTGAATAGCTGCATGTGAGCCATTCATATGTAATTGATTTGTAAGTTGTTTGAGACCTTCAACGTGAGCAGCATCCCAAATACCTAAATCATTTGCAGATATCCTACCTTCTGGTTTCACTGCGGTTGCTTCAATCATGACTAAACCCACTTGTCCAACGGCTCGGCTAGTATAATGAGTAAGATGCCAATTTGTTACTTTCCCATCTTCCTCAAAACATGAATACATACACATTGGAGACATTACAATTCTATTTTTTAAAGTAACACTTTTTATAATGTGCGGAGAAAATAGAGCTGACTCCATCCTACACGCCTCCTAACCAAATTAATTAAATATAGTATATCATTTCATATATTAAATAACACGAAAGATGATTGTAAGGCTCTTTTCGTAAACTTTGTTGTCTTTGTTACCAAATTAGTACCATTAAAGGTGATTTTTTGTGTTAGTCATCGCTGTATAAAAGAAAAGATGCCAAGAACAATAGTTTTGAACGTGTTGATTTCTTAATACGAAAAACAATAATCAATGCAACAGCCATACATTAGGATATTGGCGCTCTTTCCAAATACTTTGTTGTTATTGTACTAACAATGGATAGCATGATGAGTTTTAAGAGAGAACTCAATAATCAAAACAGTAGATAGTGATATATGTGCTTATATCTTAGAACGAAAAGTAACATTTTACGAACATATCTAAAAAGTAAGAAGGCACAATCTCTAAGTGTCTATATGGCTATTACGTTTTCTGAAAAATTATAATCAATGCGACTCCAGTCTGGATACTAGAAGTAAACATAAAAAAACCATTAAAAAAGAAATCTCTTTTTAATGGAGGAGGACATCTTTTTTCTAATTTTAACAGCTGTATTAGGAACATCAGTAATGATTCCATCAACTTTCCATTTGTAGTACAAACGAATAGATAATGGTCTATTGACTGTATAAGTTCTAAGGGTCACATTTTCTTTACGACATTCGTCAACAAATTGCTTGCTTAAGAGGTTATGCTTGACATGAATACTCCTTGTGCCAGCATTTTTTGCACTTTCCCATGCTTTTTGTAATCTAGAGGACACTAAAAATGCTGTATCTAGCTGAGGATCAATCTTCATAACATTTTTAATACTATGATGATTAAATGAAGAAATGACTGTTCGGTCATCTACTTTGTATGCCTTTAACATGTCACAAACAATTTGTTCAATGCCTTTATATTCGATGAGGGAATTTTTCAATTCCAGATTTAATAGCATTTTTGTAGTTGAAAACCAGCTTAAAAAGTTATCTAAAGTTGGAATTTTTTCACCCATATGCAAAGGCGTAAACCAGCTTCCCGCATCTAACTCTTCCAATTCTTTTGCAGTGTAGTCTTTTACGTAACCAACGCCGTTTGTCGTCCTATTTAATGTTTCATCGTGAATAATCACAGGGATATTATCTTTTGATAATTGAACATCAAGTTCAATCCCATCTGCACCAAGCTCTTCTGCAGTTATGAATGCAGTCATCGTGTTTTCAGGAGCTAATTTACTTGCTCCTCGATGGGCGTATACGAGGGTAGACATAAACCTCCCACCTTTTTTTATAATATTATACGCATGTAAGAAATAGAAAGTGAGTAAAGTAAAGGCTCTTTTCGAATCCAATGTTGCTTTTTTTCACTTACATTAGAGTAATTGTTTTTAGAGAAGGAAAGGTGCACCGAACGTTAGTTACATTCGTATTTGGCTCTTATTACGGAAAGCAACAATTAATAAGAAAACATCCAATATAATCAATTTAATTAAAATTACTGAGAGAATGTGATCTGATAATTATCTTACCACACTTCTTCCTATTTTCTCCAAAACTTACAACAACAAAATAATGATTTTTTGTAAATGTGAAAAAATATTAGTGACTAAAGAAATGATGAGGAATATACAATTGAGGTATTTGAAAAAGGTTGTTATCCTACTTAAGCACATCACTAATACAAAAGCAGGATAACTCTCTGTAATTAACTAAATAATGTCTTATTTATCTTACTCAGCACTTGGGGAAAAAGCGTAGATTTTCCATGTTTCTTCTTGAATATCTTTTTTCAAGTAGTACTTACCTTCAGCATTTTTAGTGGATGTTACATCCAAATCCAAATCACTGTTTTTAATCTTGATTTCATAGTTCAAATCCTTGATTTGTACTGTAACGTATCTATCAGTTGATGTTGTTACCGATAAAGAAAAATTGTTGTCCGCACTTATTGTAAATTCATCAACTTCTTCTTTCATTTGTTTAACAAGTGATTTATAGCTCTCAACAGCCGCTATTCCTTGAGCTTGATAATAGCCGAGCGAGTCATTTATATATAATTGCTCTAACTCATTAAATGATTGGTTTGTCGATAATTCATTCTCATTCTCTATATATGATCTTAGTAACGAGGTAATTTCATCATTAGTCGGTACGTTTGCTAGCTCTTGATTTAATGCTCTATAGACCATTACTACTGATTGAGCTCTTGTTGCATGGTCCCTAGGTTTGAAAGTTTCATCATCGTACCCTTTAACAATTCCTTGTGCACTTGCTTTTTCTATGACATCATACGCCCAGTATGAGTTTGTAACGTCCGTGAACGATTTTTCGTTGCTTTGTTCAAAAGATATTGTACTTTCAAATGCACGTACGATCATAGCTGTTAGTTGGTCTCTTGTGATTTTTTCATACGGCGCAAAGCTGCCATCTTCCTTCCCATTAACAATGCCAAGGTTACTTGCAACATTTACATATTCATAAAACCAATCGTCAGTTGTGACATCAGTAAATGTTTTACCCTGAAGGTTAGTTTGTAAACCCATTGCATTAACGAGTATTTTTACAAATTGTGAACGGGTAACATTGTCATTAGGTCTTATTTCCATATCATCTTGGTTATTTAAATAACCGTTAATAATGTCGGCTTGAATAAAATGATTTATTTCATTGTATGCCCAATAATCTTCCTCCAAATCAGTTGGAAGATACGCAGAAACAGGTTTGTCTTGAGCAAAAACAGTCTGCATAGGAACACTTAACATGACAAGTACAAAAGCTAAGAAGATTTTAGTATATTGAAACATCGCTTTCTCCTTTCTAAACAAATGTTGTTACATATAAATTTTATCTTGGTAGAGAATGTAAATCATTATTAAAATAATGGAAAATCAAGAGTGATAAGGAGTCAAGTGTTAAATGTTGACTCCCTTTTAGTAAACTTCACTAATATTACGTTTGTAAAAATTTAAAGCAACTGTTATCGTGTTGTAGAAGAAAAGCTAAGAGGATTAGTAGTTTTATACGGATTCAAAATTAGTTACTCCTTTCACATTGATTGTTATACTTCGTTAAGAAGTAAACACCTAAACAACTAGAGTTTGTCAAGCTGTTAAAAACTATTTCTAATTTATTTACTTTGATGACAATGGCAACAAAGTTTCATAAAGACCATAATTAACATAACAACAATAAATTACGAAATTATCCAGTGCTTATTATTTGAACCGACCAGTCATTTGTTGTAAGATATAATCGTGACTTATTAGTCATATGTAAAGTAAAAAAGGATGAATATGAATTGTTGGTGAGCTAGTACATAAATTAATTTTGGTGTTTTGGAAAGTTATATTACGTGTGACTTTCCCCTTGTATGCAAGCTTTTGCTCGTGTTTGTGATGAAATGCACGTGATGGAGGTAAAAATTGAAGGGAGCGATGACTGATGGGTCAATTTAAAGATCGGTCCGAAAAATTAATTGCAGAGTTGATTAAACAAGGAGTGAAGATAGAGCTATCAAAACCGAGAGCGGATTTATCTTCACATAAGACATTCAATGAAATGACTAGTAAACAGTCGACAATTATTCATGATTGCTAAACAATAATAGATGAAAGTATCGGAAGGGGAGCAAAAATGAAAATAAGTGATTTTTCAATTAGGAGGCCTGTATTTACACTAGTATCTATGTTACTAGTTATTATATTAGGCTTTGTTTCACTGTTAAATATTCCACTAAAATTAATACCTGATATTAAACCGCCAATCGCTGTTGTAGTTGCATCATATCCTGGTGCGAATCCAGCAGAGGTAGTTGAAAAAGTAACGAAACCACTTGAAACTAATCTTTCGACGCTGCCTGGGCTAAAGACGTTAACTTCAACATCACAGGAGAGTGCAAGTTTAACGTTAATGGAATTTTCATGGACGACTTCTATTGAGGATATTGAAAACGAAGTCCGCAGTAGAATTGATCAGACACAACTTCCTGACGATGCAGGAAAACCAAGCTTTATGAAGTTTGATCCATCACAGTTTCCAATTATCCAAATGTCTGTAACAGCAAATTCTAATGATAAAGAAGAATTGCAAAGTTTAGCAGATGGACTATCTCAGGAATTAACAAAGATTGAAGGAATTGCAAGTGTTAATTTATCTGGGAATACGATAGACGAAATTAAAGTTGAGCTTGACCAAGACTTACTCCAGCAGTATTCATTAACTCAAAATGATATTGTTGATCTTATGAAAGCACAAAATATTTCATTGCCTGGAGATACGATATTAACTGATGGGAAGGAGCTAACTACTAGGGTTATAAGCTCGATCACATCAGTGGATATGCTGAAGGACATCGCAATTTCAGTAGATCCAGCTACTGGTGAAAAAGTTACTCTTGGTGATATAAGTGAAGTGAAAGTTGCTCCACAAAACGAAGATACAATCACACGTGCAAATCAGGAGCCTGCTTTACTTGTTAGTGTACTACAACAATCTGACGCAAACACTGCATCCGTTTCAGCTGCGTTTAAAGAAAAACTTGATGACATACTTGGTAAAGAGAAATACGAGGACGTAGAAGCCCAAATTTTATTTGACCAAGGTGATTTTATACAAGTGGCGATTGATAATATATCTACTACGCTTATACTAGGTGGACTATTTGCGATGGTCGTATTATTCTTCTTCCTTCGCAGTGTGAAAAGCCCGTTTATTATTGGTGTTGCAATACCGTATTCAGTTATATTAACTTTTGTACTCATGTATTTCTCAGATTTTTCATTAAACATCATGACACTAGGTGGACTTGCACTAGGAATTGGGATGTTAGTAGATAACTCGATAGTTGTTATTGAAAACATATACCGGCATTTATCAATGGGTAAAGACCCAAAAGAAGCAGCCTCTCATGGTGTGAAGGAAGTAGCCGGTGCCATTACAGCTTCAACATTCACAACTATTGCGGTCTTTGTTCCAGTTGTCTTTATTACAGGGATTATCGGTGAATTGTTTACTGAATTTGCAATGACTATTGCATTTAGTTTGTTTGCATCATTAGTCGTAGCATTAACAGTAGTACCGATGCTTGCAAGCCGAATGTTAAAAGCACCAAAAGAAAATAAAGAGAAAGTACGTAGAGAGTCTCCTTTTATGAAAGGTCTTGATCGTGCAATTAAGTGGGCTCTTCGTCGTAGAGCTGTTGTAATAATTACTGCTTTCGTATTCTTAGGCTCAGGACTCTATGGTATTACAACTGTAGGGATGGAATTTTTACCAAAAACTGATGAAGGCTTCTTTTCTATATCGGTTGAGTTGGAAAATGGAACAGCGCTAACTGAAACAGACAAAGTAGTTGAACAAATTGAAAATGTGTTAGCAGATGAAGACGATGTTGATGTATATGTCAGTTTGCTTGGCTCTACTCAAGAAAATTCATTTAGAGGGACTAGTCAAGGGAATATAGCAGAAATCTCTGTAAAAATGAAGGACTTTGATAATAGAGAGCGTTCTACATTCCAATTTGTTGATGATGTGAAACGTGAGATTGAAAAAGAAGCTGAAAGAGTAAACCCCACGGCAGAAGTTTCATTCAATTTACAATCAACTACTGGTTCTGCGCCAAATACACTTTCTTTTAGTGTGAAAGATACTGATAAGCAGCGACTAGAAGATGCAGTAACAAAAATTAATGATGAACTTCTTACAATAGATGATGTAACAGAGCTTACAACTGATTTAAGTGATACTGTGGAAGAAGTACAAATGACAGTTGATCGTGAAAAAGCATTTGCTAATGGCTTAGCACCAGCTCAAATTGCTATGGCTGTTAACAATGTGACACGTGGAGTTAATGCAATTAGAATTACCGATGAAAATAATGAAATATTTAACGTACACGTTAGCTATGATAAAGACATTACATCTAACCTAGATCAATTAAAAACTTTGTTAGTGAAGAAGCCTGACGGTTCATATATTCCTGTTGAAGATGTTGCTGATATTACAATTGGTGAAGGTCCTGTCAACATACAGAGAATCAATGAGCAAAATGCAGTGCAATTTACTTTGAAATATTCAAATTCAACCAATTTGAGTACAATCTCTAGCGAAGTAGATGAAAAGATAGCCGATTTAGATTTAAATGATGAAACTGAGATTACGTTCGGTGGAGATCGAGACCTACTAGAATCTTCAATCGATGATATGGTATTTGCGTTTATTTTAGCGATTGTTTTTGTTTATTTAGTCATGGCAGCTCAATTTGAATCATTAAAATACCCGTTTGTAATTATGTTTACCGTTCCATTAATGGTCATTGGGGTATCCATTGGCTTAACAGTTACTAGAGTTCCTGTGAGTTTAATGGCAATTATTGGTTTAATTGTATTAGCTGGTATTGTTGTTAATAATGCGATTGTATTGATCGATTACATTAATCAGAAGAAGAGTGATGGATATAAGACGTATGATGCAATCGTAGAAGCGGTTAAGGTTAGGACGCGCCCAATATTAATGACTGCTACAACGACTATACTAGGTTTATTCCCGTTAGCACTTGGGCTTGGAGAAGGTACGGAAATGAATCAACCGATGGGTATTACAGTAATTGGTGGGTTAATAAGTAGTACATTCCTGACATTATTCGTCATTCCAGTTGTGTATAGCTTCTTTGATAAAGAGACGAGACGACTGAACAAAAAATACGCTACACCTGATGGTCATCTTATTCCGGCATATTTATTAGATGAAATTCACGAAAAACCAGAAATCAAAGAACAAGCTGAACAATTACCACCAGTTGATGAGACAATTTATAGCGAGGATAATTTACCAGTAGTTGAACAAAAAGAACACAAAAACGAAGACATGGTAAATATGCTCGAAAATATATTAAAGATTGTAAAGGATCAAGAAGAGAAAAAGAATGACAACCTTGAAGACGATAAAGAGAAATAAAATCTTCAAGACTACAATGAAAAATGTAAAATAGGTGGAGTCGCCTAACTCCACCTAAAACTCAATCAACCTAAATAATGTTGGAGGGTTTTCTTCCTTTTAACTATTAATTTAATTGTAAGAAATTATGCTGTCCTCCTATAAAGGTACAGCCCCTCTCATTTTAAGGATATAGGAAGTGATTGGATGAAAGATAAAAAAATATTCATCCTAGAAACTGCGATGAAATTGTTTGCGCAAAATGGATACCATAACACCTCAATGCAGGAAATTGCTCATGAAAGTGGCGTGGCGAAAGGATCATTATATAATTATTTCTCATCTAAAGAAGAACTGTTTTTGTCAATTTTTAAGCATTTTTATGAGCATTTTACAAAACAAATGTCTGAGCAAATCAACGATGAAATCAAATCTGAAAGAGATCGTTTTATTATTCAAATCCATCGCCAACTAAAAGAATTTACAAAGTATCGAGACTTTTTACAAATGCATATGAGAGAGAAAGCCTTTCCAGAGAGGGGCAAAATAAAAACTTATTTATTTCAAATGCGAATCGAAATGTATCGCTGGTACAAAAGTCGCATTCTTGCTATTTATGGAGATGATATTCGTCCATTTGCTTTCGATTTAACTGCTATGTTCAGTGGAATGCTCGTAGAATATTTATCCTTTCTCATATTTGACTATCAAAAACTTGATTTAGAGAAACTAGCTGGATACTTAGTAGATCGATTGGATGACCTTGTAAAAAGTGTTGCAATTAAGCATGAGGTTATTATTAATGAGGATTCAATACGTCAATACTTTAGTCACCTTACAAATGATAAATATCAAGAAATCGTCCATATGATTTTGCAAATGAAGGAAATAATTATTGATGCAAATTTATCAAATGATGATGAGAAGCACGCGCTAGAGACGTTAGAAGTGTTACTAACGCAGTTTCAAAACAATGATGAATCTCCGAGAGTAGGAGTAGTACAAGGGTTATTGCTTTTTTTAGAAAAACTACAGATAGATGACTTGATGAAGTATATTACATCTATTCGCAGTTTGATATAGGAGGGGAAAGTATGCGCTTTGTGACGGCAAAAAAGGCTGACCGCTTATTTGTAGGTACTGTTAATAAAGAAATGACAGAAGTGCTAGATTTAAACGCTGCTGAACAGGAAGCTTTTGCTGATAAGTTACTTCCAACAACATTACTCCAGTGTATCCAACTTGGTCATAAGTTTGAAGAACGTGTTCAACAGATAGCAAAATGGGCTAAGCAGAACAACAACAATGTTTACAATTTAAATGATGTAGAGTTGTTAGCTCCTATCCCTCGACCATCGAAGAATGTATTTTGTGTCGGTAAAAACTATGCTGACCATGCGATAGAAATGGGAAGTGTAGCGGATATTCCAACCGATGTAATGATGTTTTCTAAAACTCCAACGACTGTCATTGGTACTAATGAAATCATATTAAACCATCGACATATAACTAACCAGCTCGATTATGAAGGGGAGCTTGCAGTCGTTATCGGTAAGAAGGGGAAGGGCATCTCAGAAGATGAGGCATTAGATTACGTATTTGGATATACAATTGTTAATGATATTACTGCGAGAGATTTGCAAGCGCGGCATAAGCAGTTCTTACTAGGAAAAAGCTTGGACACTTCATGTCCAATGGGACCAGTAATCGTTCATAAATCGCTTGTCAAGGAGCCGAACCAATTAAATATTGAGACGAGAGTAAATGATGAGATACGTCAGAGTGCAAATACAAAACAATTTATTTTTTCTATTGAAAAGATTATTTCAGTACTATCTCAAGGTACAACGCTAGAGCCAGGAGATATTATTGCGACAGGAACACCAGCAGGTGTCGGCAAAGGCTTTACCCCTCCTAAGTTTTTACAACCTGGTGATGTTGTAGAAGTAACTGTAGAAGGAATAGGTACTTTATCCAACTCCATTGAAGAATAGATTATGTTATATAACTTATCATGTGGTTTGCTGAAAAAGATATGGATTAGCAACATCTACAATAAACTCTTATTAGACCCTAAAAATTTTAATATTTGTTCAAATGGCTGTTTATTTTCTACTTGATAAAAAGTATAAAATGGACAGCCTTTCGTTGTTACTCTTTTTATGATGGATTCCATTGGAAAATGCTCAATTTTTAATTGATGATTTACCTCATCCCAAAAAAGAGGCGTTGCCACATATGCACCTTCATTTCCTCTTACGGAATATGGTGCAATAATTGTTTTACCTTCAGCGTGCTGAACATAGTCGATATATAAGCGATTTTCCCGCTTTTTTTTCAAACGCTCTACCGTAAATTTCTGTGGTTCATTTTCTATTAAAAAATTTGCAATAAATCGAGTAAATAGTCGTGTATCATGATAAGAAAAAGTGTTGGGTGGTAATGGGATATATACTTGTAATCCTTTATTTCCTGATGTTTTCACAAACGATTGTAGCTGTAATTGATCGAATATTTTCTTCATCAATAGAGCTGCTTGAACAGCCAGTTTAAAATATTGCCTAGAGGGGGGGTCAAGATCAAAAACAATTTCACTTGGGCCCGTTGACTTAATGTCTTTAAAAGGGACGTGAAATTCAATTGCAAGTTGATTCCCAAGCCATGCTAACGTTTCAGAATTGTTACATAAGATGTAAGTAATATCTTCATTTTTAAAAGTTTGAACAAAATCAGGAGCATATGCTGGACAGTTTTTTTGATAAAACTTTTCACCATATATCCCGTGTGGGTAGCGGATGGTAGTTAGTAACCGATTTTGCAAAAATGGAAGCATGTAGCTGGAGATTCTGTTTAAATAATCGAGATAATCGTGTTTAGTAATAAATCTTTCTTTCCATAATCTTTTTCCTGGGTTTGTTACTTGAACAACAGTAGTTGATTCAGGCTGGTTTAGCTGTTGTACAACGTGAAGCTTTTCCCATGTGCATTCATTTACATTTAAATCCGTTAAAAAGCTTGAAAATATTGGTTGTCTTATAGTGCCATTATAGATTTCAAGATATTTTAGCTCTACACATATACTAGGCTGGATGCAAATAAATTGAGTTGTTTCAGCTTGTTTGTTGTCTTGAATTACTTGAGAAAGTGTAGCTCTTTCAACAGGACTCAAGCCGTGCGAAAATAAACCTATTTCGTAAATGCTACCCTCACGAAAGAGACCTACGTGAAAATAGCCATTTGATTTTTCATATTTTGTCACAAAAAACTGACCTATTTTCCAGTTTTTTACCTTTATCCAACGCGTCGTTCGTTTCCCAGCTTCCCATTTACTATGTATTTGTTTCGCAATCAGCCCTTCACCGTTATGTAACTGCACTTCATTCCATAAGGAATCAAAATGACAAGATTCACTAATAAGTTGAATAAGATTCTCCTTATCCATTGTGACAGTAGTAGGTAGAGCAAGCTGTGAAAATAAGTGATATAATTGTTCCTTCCGTTTAACATAAGGTAGATGTGTCGTCATTTTACCGCTATATTGTAGCAAATCAAATACTAAAAAATGGGCTGGGGCCTGGATAAGGCTGTGTTTAATTCTTTCTTGATCTTTTAAGCGGCCTCTAAATTGAATTTTTGAGAAATTAGCTTTTATTGTTGAATCCAATATACATAGTTCACCATCTAAGATGAGAGGAAGAAATGACTCAATCTTCTCCAGCCTCATGCTCTCGACAAATGATTTTATTTCAGGGAATTGGTTTATTAAATTATTCCCGTTACGACTCATTAACTTACATTCATTATGATCAATAAACAATAGGCCTCGAAAACCATCATATTTGACTTCATAAGTCCATTCCTCTCCTTTTGGAGGGGTAAATGACAACGTTGGAAGCATCGGCTTTATCATTAAAACTATCTCCTTCAAATATATTATCGATCCCAATAAAGCTACATTTCAACATATGGTATTCAATAAGCTGTTACAATGAGGTGGTGTATTTCTTTATATTAATGTTATTTGCACCTCCTTAATAAAAGATACATACAATAGCCTAGATATATTATGAAGTGAAGGAGATGACAAAGTTAGTGAACCATAACAAATGTAGCTGTAATTATCATAAAACAGGTCCAAAAAAGCAAGATTGTTTCATTAAAGATGAAATATGTGGCAATTTCACGATGAATTGTGGGTGTAAGGACGATGTATGGACATCTCCTTCATTCCCTGTATCGGGTTCCATTACTGTGTTTTACGAATCAGGTTGTGCTGGGACATTATTAGTAAATATTTTCTCTGGAATCAATAAGATAGACACATTAATGATTCCGCTTGCATGTGAGGGCAAAAATGGAAACTCAAAGTCAATCACTCTAAAAAATTTCAATCGGCTAGAAATTTGTTGCTTAGGAAATTGTCATGATAAATGTAAAGCTTGCATCGGAAGGTTCTGTTTAAATATAAATTATCGATGTATGTAACCGATATTTACAATCAAGTATTAATATGAATGGGCACCCCCATGTTAGCAATGATAGAGGTGTCCAGTTTAACTTGCTTATTTTGAATTCTTCAATGACATTGACAGCTATCAAATTTTTGTTGACAGGTTTTACAAACTGTTGATACAGTTTGGTTACTAATTGCCTCTTTACCACAGCTAAAATCTACTATAGCTTCATTTAACAAAAAGCAATCTGAACTTGTTACTTGAACCTTAAATTCTACGGTAGTAGTAGCATTTACAGGTATAGGATCAAGCGCTATCCCAACGTTAGGGTCCTCACCAGGTGCAGGTATATTATTTATGACGACACTGTTTGGAATAAATGTTGCACCTGCAGGAACATTATCTGTCAATACTACATCTGTTGCGATAACAATCCCAGTATTTGTAATCGTAATTGTATATGTTAAGATTTCTCCAGGGACAGCAAAAGTTTTGTCAACGAATTTCTCCACTTCAAGAACAGGGTCACCTTCGTCAATTTGAATACCTAATGAATTTGGCATGTATGCATCTTGTGTCGATGTAAAACGGAAAACAGCAGTCATTTGGTTATTCGGTAACAAATTCATTGTGCTTATATTCGTAATATCCCAACCTTGTCGATCAGCATCCATATTTGTTCCCGCAAAAGCATTAGGATTTCTCGTACCAAAAGTACCAGTCATATCTATCATCCCATCATCCCCATTAATTTGTGAAGCAAAGAAATTATTTGCAGGGTTATTAGGACCTGACAATACGGTTAAGGTGCCTGCATTTGGACCAAACAAAGCTTGATCATTCGGAATAACAGCATCTCCTTCTCCAGCACTGATTAATAAATTGACATTTACATCTCCTACAGGTGGAGTGATAAATCCCCCCACATTAATATCGATATTTTGAGCTGCATTAACAATCCCTTGTGCACCTACAAACAAAGTCATTGACCGATTCGGAAGTGTTACATCTTCATACACAACTGCCAATGTCCACCCAGTGTGATTCGTATCTTGTGTTGAACCAAATGATGGATCAACTAGACCAGGAACCTGAGCTACAGAATACGTTCCGCCACCACCTGCTTGGACAAAAGCTGTAACATCTTGAGAGCGCATATAGAAACCTTTTGTCACACCAGACGATGTAAACATAGGTTGATTCGCTGTTGCAGGGTCAGGTGGAATAGGATTAGTAATTAGGTTAGGGTCGGTAAACATTACTGAATTATCAATGGACCCACTAATGTCTTCATCATCTGTTAGATAATTTCCACCCCAAATTAATTCAGCATATAATACCGTGCTTCCTATTGGCAATACTAGGTTTGCAGCTGAACTGTTCTCTGTGAAATTTAACGTCGTTCCAGCAGGGAAGGTTGGCACCGTTAAACCGAGATTTAGTGAAGTAAATGCACCTATACTCCCTCTCGTACCTGCTAAATTTTGATTTATTAATTGGCTCAATCCTAGTGTGTTTCCAGTAAAAGTCATTGCTCCGCAAGTCGTTGTTGAAAACCGAGTAATAAAAGGCAAATTTTCACGCTCCTTTCATAGTGGTATATAACACGATACACTTTCTATATCGTGTTTGGATTTTTATAGTAAAGACACCCCTGAGCAAGGGTGTCTAGGTGTGAAAAAAGTATTTGTTAAAAATGGTGTATTTCCTTTTAGGATTAAACCTAGCATGCGAGGCTATCTTACCTCTTGAATAACTATAAAAGTTCTAGGTGTGGATCACCTAGTTCGGTATACAGCAACTGAATTTAAAGAAATTAGCTTACACGAAAGATCTGTACTGAAGATCTATCTCAAATGTGCCAGTGCAAAAATCCATTACATTAGTACCGGTACATACAATTGTACAGAGTGATAATTGACTTACTTCGACTACTATTGAATCCCCATTTGCTAATAAGTTATACATCATTGGACCACCATCATCTGTTACGGTAAGTTCCATAGTACAATCTCTACTAGTATTAGTAAGTGAAATAAAGCCGCTAGCTAATGCACTATCAGGAATGTGTGCAGGTGCTGAATAGATAGTAGTAACCATGGTTCCATCACATACGCTCTTAACTGGTAGACATCTTTTTATTCCGATAATTGGTTGTTCTGGAAAAAAATTTTTATCACACGGAACTGGACAACAAAAGGAACTTGAAGAACAGCTACTCATTAATCATCATCTCTCCTTAATATTTTTTGTCTCTATACTGTACGTGACGATTCAATCAATTGCTTATACGTTTGTCCTAACTATTTATAGTTGCATTAACTATTTTTGAATAACATAACTACTTTTGAGTTAAGATGATAGTATTTTGTAACCCAAGAAAGAGGAGATGAATGAAGTGCAAAAAGCCGTATTTTTAGATCGAGATGGAGTCATTAATGAGGTGTTGTCACATCGTGTGAAATTTGTAAATAAACCGAGTGATTTTTATTTATTGGATGGCGTAGGTGAAGCGATAAAGTTGTTAAATCAAGCAAACCTTAAAGTTTTTGTCGTAACGAATCAAGGTGGGGTCGGTTTAGGGTATATGAAGGAACAACAGCTAATACGTGTACATGAGAAAATGAAGCTTGATTTGAAGGGATACGGAGCGATGATTGATGATATTGCTTATTGTCCCCATAAACCTCACGAGGGATGTGCATGTCGAAAGCCTGAACCAGAGATGATTACGAATCTTGCGCAAAAACATAACATCACACTTAAAGATAGCTATATGATCGGAGATCGTGATGTGGACATTTTTGCAGGTAAGTCGGCAGGGACAAAAACCATTTTAGTTGGAAATGAAGAACAGCTTGGATTAGCTGATATGTGGTTTGCAAATTTATTACTTGCTGTTAAGTGGATTATAGGCGAAGGAGAACGAGTGTGACGTAACAGATATAACAGGCGAGAAGAATTCCCGCCTGATTTTAGTAATTGTTCCTATGATGTTACTTTTTTACGTGATGTTCTTTGTTTTGTTTTTGTAGTACTACTGTTATTAGTTGGCGTTGTGGATTGTGGTTGTTGCTTAGTTCTGTCAATGCTTGCTTGCAATGCACTCATTAGATCAACTACATTCGTTCTTGGTATTTCGTCAACGGTAGTCGTTTCATCTGTGTTAACTTTTTCCTCAATAAGCTCCATTAATGCAGTACGATAATCATCCTTATATTTGATTGGGTCAAAGTCAGTCGTTAATTGATCAATTAATAACATAGCTGTATCAAGCTCTTTATTATTAATCTCTATTTGTTCTGGTATATTCGGCACGTCACTAACATTGCGTACTTCATCTGGATAATGGATCGTTTCCATGAGGAGGCCATCATGATAAACCCTAACAATAGCTAGATGACGCTTTGAACGAATAGTTATTTCGGCAATGCCAATTCGTTTAGATTTGACAAGTGCTTCTCTTAATAAAGCATATGCTCTAGTTCCATTATCATTTGGGCCAATAAAATAGGAGCGATTAAAATAAATAGGGTCAATGTCATCTAAATTTACAAAATCAATAATTTTAATACTTTTCTCCTCATATTCCTCTTTTAATTCTTTCATTTCTTCTTCAGATAAAATGACAAATTTCCCTTTAACATACTCATAACCTTTTACTAGGCTATCATTTGTTAGTTCCTCATTACATATTGGACAGATCTTCTCATATTTAATTGGAGTTTTACATTTTTTATGTAACGATCGGAATTTAATATCTTTATCTTCAGTTGCAGCATATAGTTTTATTGGGATCGTTACAAGCCCAAAACTAATTGACCCCTTCCAAATTGTGTGCATGACAACGCCTACCTTCCAAAGATCATATAATGTTAGCATTAACAACAAAAGGAATATGATAAGTTACAATCTTTTCCTTGTTAATTTTTAGTACAGACAAATACAGCAATAAAAAAAAAGAGCTCTTTTCAAAAGCTTTATTGTTGTTTTGCATAGGCTGTTCGCATTAATAGTTGCTTTTCGTAAAAAGAGCTTAAGACGAATATAACTCACGTTCGTGGCAACTTTTTTTCTAGGACAATAACATTCATATCATACACATAAATTACTCAAATGTTAGTGAAAAAAAGCAATACATAAGCTATACGATGGATTTAGTCATTTGTCTTGATTTATAGAACAAAAGGTGGCATTAATGTTTGATATAAGTGTGCTAATGTTTAAGGGATAAAAAATAACTATTAATGTGAGTACCGTTAAAAAAATCTATTTTGTAAACGGTTGCAAAATAGCGTAAATACGATAAACTAAAGTTAGGAAATGAATTCTGAATGTTTAGATAAGGTATATTTTATGGGGGGAGAAACGATGGGGAATACTTATTTTTTCACAGGCTTTCCTGGATTTATTGCAAGTCAAATTATTCGCTATATGATGAAGGAGAGCTATGAAATTGATCATATTTACGCGCTTGTTTTGCCTGATATGATTAACGAAGCCGAAAAGGAAATAGAGAGGCTATCTGAAGATAAGTTAATTGATAAGACTCAATTTACTATTTTACCTGGTGATATAACTAAGGATAATCTAGGTATAGCTGATGAGTATATGGCTTCATTAAGGGGTGCTGTTACACATGTTTTTCACCTAGCAGCTATTTATGATCTAGCCGTACCAAAAGATGTTGCATACCTTGTGAATGTACAAGGTACAAGTAAGGTGAATGAATTTGTAAAAGAAATGAACAAGCTTCAAAGATACATTTATTTTAGTACAGCTTATGTTGCAGGAGACCGTGCAGGAACAATTTTGGAATCTGAATTAGAAAAAAATCAAACCTTTCAAAATTATTACGAAGAGACGAAATATGAAGCAGAAGTACTTGTTAAAAAGATTTTCAATGAAGTTCCAACAACCATCATTCGTCCTGGAATTGTTAAGGGGGACTCTATAACAGGGGAAACAATAAAGTTTGATGGGCCGTACTTTATCTTGAATTTTCTTGATCGCTTGCGCTTTTTACCTATCTTGCCTAATATTGGCAGAGGTCAAGTAGAACTGAACCTAGTGCCTGTTGACTATATTATTGCTGCTTCCTGTTATCTAGGTCACGCTAGTGTTGGGGAGGGGAAAACATATCATTTAACAGACCCTTCTCCGTATAAGGCTAGTGAAGTTTATACAATGTTAATGGGTGAACTCTTACACAAGAAACCGCGTGGTAGAATACCAATTTCTTTAACAAGAACTTTCTTGCAAATAAAAAACTTACGTAAGGTATTAGGGGTGGAGAAAGAATCCTTAGACTATTTTTCGTATGAAGCAAGATTTGATTGTTCTACTGCTAAAAATGATTTAAAAGGTAGTGGAATTACATGTCCTGATTTTAAATCTGGTGTTAAAGAAATGGTCGCCTACTATAATAAACATAAACATGATAAAAATAAACAACTTATAATTAGATAGTACCATACTATAATGAAACAGTTTTGGATTTGTTAACTTAATTACTACTCATTGTTTGTTTGGAATAAAGTTTGATCAAAAATACTATATAAACGAGTACTTTGTGATAAATAAATAGAATCCATTTTGATCATAATTGATTGTTCAAAATGGATTCTTTTATTTAATAAAGGATGTTTTTCGAATTGTTTTTAGTACTAAGAAATAAATACGTATTTGCAAAGCGCTCGTGGCATCTTTTCTCATGTAAAATGAGGTCAATTGCATAAATATAGAATTATTTAGCATAAACTTAAAACACTGTTTATACTACGAGATAATAAACTCCAACTATTAGTAGTATGATTACAACAACGAATACTACATTAATCCACTTTTTACCTAGTTTATGGAATATTCGTACAAACATAATTCTCCCCCTTTATATATTTCTACGTTCGTAAACAAAAATAGAAAGAACCCAAGACACGATTATTAACATTAAACATGCGGTAGATAACCATAATGACAGAGATATTACATTGTATCTTAATAAGTCGGAGAATATTAAACTAATGTTTATATCCATCCATTCTAAAATTCGTAAACCTAATATGATCACTCCACCTATCGTCAATATAACTATTAAATCTAGGACCTGTACTATACGAGAACCCGTCATGAAAAAAATAGGAAAATAAATACTATAAAACAGAAGTAAAATGAGAATAGATATTATTACAGATTGAAAACTAAACCAAGGGAGTTCATTTGCAGGAAGAAAAAAACCGGTGACCCACCTCCATAAGGTGGTTATAAAGAAGGAGATTGCCATAAACATAAAAATTCCTATATATTTTGAGGTTACGATTTCCCTTCTGCGAAGTGGAAAAGAAGCCAACAATCGACTATTATTATTTTTCTCATCAGATTTACTTGCAAGTACAATTAAGAAGTGGCTGAATAGTGCTGCTGGTACAGCAAGAGGTAAACCTTCAAAAGCGCCTAATAAAAAAAAGAAAAAACCGATAAACACAAAACCAAGAAATATAAACCTTCTTTGAATTTGTATGTCTTTCAAAAGTAGCTTCATCATTTTTAACAAGCCCCCTGTGTATAAATCAAAATATCATCTAGTGTAGGTTTCTCTACAACAACTTGACTATCAAATGAGCTTTCAGAATAGATGTTTTTTGAAATTAAACCTTCGAATCCTAGAGGTGATTGCTGTAAACCTAATAATTGTTTATTCATTGGCAGTGATCCAATAGGTCCTTTTAATATAAAATATTCATCTAATAGGTCCTCTTTACTACCACTAAATATTAATTGTCCGTTACTTATATAAACAATGTAATCTGCTATCCTTTCTAAATCTGTACTTATATGAGTTGAAAAAAGAACTGATCGATTTTCATTTTGGATATAATCACTTAATATCGATAATACTCTCCTTCTAAACACTGGATCAAGTCCAGAGGTAGGTTCATCCATTATTAATAAATCAGGTTCATGTGCGAGTGCAGCTGCCAAGGAGAATTTGATTTTCATTCCTTTTGATAAGTTACCGATTTTTTTACGTTCAGGCAATTTAAATTCTGTTAGATATTGTTTGAAAACAGCATCGTTCCAGTTTGAATAAAATGATGCGATGATCTTTCCCATTTCCTTTATAGAAAGATGGTTATAATAAAAGTCTTCATCGTACACAAAGCCAATTCTTTGTTTAATTTCTCTTTCCCATGTTCCCATCGACTTGTTAAATACAATAACTTCTCCTTGATCAGGTGGAATTAAGTTCATAATCGCGTTAATTAACGTTGTTTTACCAGCGCCATTCGGCCCAATTAAACCGGTGATGTAACCACTGTTAATCTTAATATTTAAATCATTCAAATTAAAATCTCTATAAGATTTAGAAAACCCACACAACTCAATTACATGCATATAATTATTCATCCTCTCCATACAAAAATATAAGCATATTAATTAATTCTTCGCGATTGATTCCTAAAACTTTACTTTTCATAATAACTTGCATTAATTGATTTTCTAATCCTCGGCATTTGTCTTCTCTGATTAATTCTTTTGTGTTACCTGAAACAAAAGTTCCTTTGCCAGCGACAGATGTTATAAGACCTTTCTTCTCCAACTCATCATATGCCCTTTTCGTTGTTATCACACTTATCTTCAAATTCTGAGCAAGATTTCGAATAGAAGGAAGAAGTTCCGCTTCTTTAAGGTGTCCTGTAAGAATTTGATTTTCAATTTGCTCCACAATTTGTGAATATATTGGTGATTTTGAATTTAGAGATACTGATATATGCATAGTTTCACTCCAAAGTTCCTCTAACTGTTTATATCGTATATATACAGTATATATGATAGTTATTTGATATTCAAGAAATAATTACCAATAAAGATATCCTAAAAGAACTGTTTGCATAGAAATAACCAATCATGATAAGGAAAGTGAAGTTCTTTCTGAATTGTGCCAGATTTTTGAAGAAATACCTATGTAATCATTAATCAAAATCCTAGAATAATAAGTGAACAACCTACTTAGATATATCTGTATGGTGTTGCATTATGAATTCGGGGTTCTTTACATACTCCATGTAATTTAAGATTTGCATCCTGCTTTTTTTATGTCATTTTTTTACCTGTTGAAAAATATACTTTTGTACAAGGCTCTTTTCGTTAACTTTGTTACTTTTTCACTTATAACCGAGTAGTTGATGTGTTGATATGATTATTTATAACATTTAGAGAAGAAGAGATATCCCGAATGTTAGTTATATTAATATTTAGCTCTCATTACAAAAAACAGCAATTAATACGAAAACAGCTATGTACGAAATTACAAATAATGCTTCTTGTTAAATGTTTATATGAAATATCATTAAATTCAACTTGTTTATTAAAGTAGCAAACTACTATCGCTCTTAATTGTTAACAAAGCTAACATAGGTCTATTTAATAAGAAAATAGGTATTGAGAAATCTATTGTAAATATAATTTTTTCTTAGAACGAAACACAACAAACTATTAGCAAACAGTTTTTTGTATTACTAAAAACGAAAATAGTGAATGTTGGTGATTTATTTGGAAGAATTAATTTTATTATTTGTTGAATGGCTAAGAGAATTTTCGTATTTTGGGATTTTAATTGCATTAACATTTGAGTTTGTACCTGCTGAATTAGTTCTTCCTTTAGCTGGCTATTCTGTGTATCAAGGAGTAATGAATTTTTGGTTAGTTGTGTTAGCTGGAACCATTGGAGGAACGCTTGGTCCATTAACATTGTATGCACTTGGACGTTTTGGTGGAAGGCCGTTCCTTACATCGTTTGGAAAATACTTTTTAATACGTGAAAAGGAGCTAACAAAAGCAGAGCAATTCTTTGATAAGCACGGCGGGATTGTAGCTTTTTCTGCTAGGTTTTTACCTGGGATTCGGACGATCATATCAATACCTTGTGGAATGGCAAAAATGAGTGTGACAAGCTTTAGTTTATATACGTTTGCGGCTACACTTCCTATCACATACTGTTATGTTTATATGGGCTTCAAATTAGGGACAAGATGGCAAGATATTGCACAAATAGCTAATAGATTTATGTATATTGTAGTTATTATTATGATAACCACCATCATAATTTACGTTATGTTACATACTCGAGAAAATCGAAAAACTTGACAGTATTTACCATATTTTGTGAAATGAATGCATAATAAATGTTCGTTTCTTCGACAAAGGGGAGTAGAGTTAAGGGTATACCCTTAAAATAAAGTCGTCAATACATGGATAAAAAACCATCGGCTTTGTGGAAAACAATTTTTTGGCTAGTGGTTGATATTGCTTGCAGTTGACGGTTGGTTACTCTCTAGCAAAATACAACAAAAGGTAGAATTTGATAATGAGACTTGTCGTAAAGAAAGGATTAATTAAGGAAATATCTAATAAAATTCCGCATTGAAATATTTAGAATACAAAATATATTGAGTTTCACCCCAAAAAGAAGTAAATAAGTTCGTACAACTATAACGTATATGAAATTTTAACAATAGGGGTGTGTAGTTTTTGATAAAAGTTATAAGAAATGGCATCATTGCATGTGCTCTAGTAGTAGTAATAGCGGTAGCAGGTACTATTGCAAATGCAAATGAAAATAATACAGACATTGAAAGCACTACAAGCTTAAACACAAACAGTGAAGATCTAAAATCAATACCAGGTGACTTTTTGTATTTTATCAAAATTACACTTGAAAAAATACAGCTAGCAATTTCGTTTGATGATATGTATGATGCTGAGTTATTAGCAAGGTTTTCATCTCAAAGATTGTTAGAAGCCGAGAAGTTAATAGCTAATGGTGATAAAGATTTAGCTGAGGAATTGATCCTTAAGGCTACAAAGCTAATAGATGATTCTGAAGGTATAATTGAAGATAGACAGGATGAGGAAGCAAAGAGTCGTAGTGATGAAGATAGCAATAACGATATTTATGGAGATACAAGCCAACCTAATATCGATAATAATGGAAATATTAGCATAGAACAGCAAGATGAAATGACCGATATTAAAACACAACTCGCACAAAATATTATATCTTTAACTGCTGCTTTGGAGAAAGTAGGGAATAATAATGCACAAGAAGCACTAAAGAAAAATATTGAAAAAAGTTACAAGCGAATTGGCGACAAGATGACAAAACTTGGAGCATTACAAGAAGAACAAAAAAATATTGAAGATGATATTGAACTAATAATTAATGAGTTGTATGAAGACATTGAAAATGATGCTCAGGATCAAAAACATGACAAGAATAAGAAACAAAATCACAAAGATCAGAAAGAATTAGAAAAAGAACAGAAGAAAAAAGCACATGAAATGAAAAAAGAACAGAAAAAAAAGGAAAAGGAACTAAGGAACGAGGAAAAAAACAAAAAATAGAACAACAGTGAAAAAATAGTAAATGATGTAATTGATGTATTGTAATCATTTCGTAACCATTTCACTAATAATACGTGATATAATAATCCGTGTTAACACAAAGTGCTACCAACACTAAGCGAGGAAAATACATATCCTACAATGATAACTAGAAATATTGTTAACAATTGTCAAGTTATTAAGGCACTCAATATAATTGAGTGCTTTTTTTCTTGATTACACTTAGGTAATATTCGGTAATTGTTAGTGGCTTATGTTGCTGAACATACCATGTTGTTATAATAAAAGTGTTGTAGATTATATAAGTTAGATGAATATAGTGGTATGTAAAAAAATAGTCAAAAAAAATGACTATTTTTCTATTTTCTACCCCTATAAAAAAAGCAGAGCTACCGAACTTCATATTAGGAAGAGGGGTGTAATCGGTGCTCAGTCTGTTGTTTAAAATTGGCAAGAAAGAAAAATCATTAGAAGCAATAATTGGAGAAATCCAAAGCGGTAACAGTCAATTACATTACAAGATTATAAAGAAATATCATCCTTTTATTGCCAAGACTGTCTCCTCTGTATGTAAACGATATATTGATGAAACAGATGATGAGTTTAGCATTGGTCTTATTGCTTTCAATGACGCAATTGAAAAATTTGAAAGAGAAAAAGGTCGTTCTTTTTTAGCTTTTGCTGAGTTAATAATTAAGAGGAGAGTCATAGATTACATTCGGAAACAAGCGCGTAACAGGTCAATACCATATGATTTACATGAAAGTGAAAACGATGTACGTCCTCAAACACTAGAGTCACATCTATCCTTCGAAGAATATGGCAAACAAGTTGAACAAGAACGACGAAAAGAAGAGATTGAGCAATATAAGCAGGAGCTTAAAACATTTGGCTTAACATTTCAAGATTTAGTAAATCAATCACCAAAGCATACCGATGCTAGGCAAAATGCCATTACTGTAGCGAAGATTCTTGTTGATCATGAAGAGCTTCGAGCTAGTTTGTTGGCAAAGAAACAGTTACCAATAAAACAATTAGAAAAACAAGTAAAAGTGAGCCGAAAAACGATAGAGAGAAACCGCAAATATATAATTGCCATTTCGGTCATTCTCACTGGTGATTACTTGTTTCTAAAAGAATATTTGAAGGAGGTGATCTAAAATTGAAAAAGGGGGTCATTATGGAAATAAGCAGTAAATTTGTTACAGTATTAACAGATGAAGGAGAATTTTTACGGACAAATAAGCTGCTGGAACAACAATATGATATTGGTCAAGAGATTATATTTCTGCCCTTTCGTGAGGGGAAAAGAAGTTATTCATTTTTGTTAAAAATTTCACGAATTGAAAAATGGAAGATTGCACTTGTTAGCACAATAGCCGCTCTATTAGTTTTTATTTCTATTTTACCATTTTATACGCCAAATAAGGTTTTTGCTTATATGTCAATTGATATTAACCCGAGTATAGAATTATCTATAAATAACAAGCTAGAGGTTTTAAGCGTAACAGCACTTAACACCGAGGGTGAAAGAATTATTGAGAATTTACCAGATTGGGAAAAACAAGATATTACGTTTGTCACAAATTCTATCATTGATGAAAGCAAGAAGAATGGACATTTAATTGAAGGTAGTAATCTACTTATTACAACGGTACAAATACATCAAGAATCTACAACAAAAGATATTGAAAAAAAACTAGAAGAAAAAATTGTGTTAATATCTGAAACATTAGAAAAGGATACTATTCATGTCACCTCTGTTAAAAGTGATGAAAATACACGTAAGAAAGCAGAGGAACAGGGTATCTCTACTGGTAAATACTTAATTGAAGAAGCTGAAAATAGAGATAAAGAGCATAAGGAAGGTGAGGATGCTAAAACATCCTCTAGCCATTTAAAAAACGAAAACATCATTAAGTTAGAAAATCATAGGGATAACTTAGAGAAAAAAGAATCAAAGGATAAAAAAGATAAATGGGATCATGAGAACAAAAAAGACAAAAAAGATAAATGGGATCATGAGAACAAAAAAGACAAAAAAGATAAATGGGATCATGAGAACAAAAAAGACAAAAAAGATAAATGGGATCATGAGAACAAAAAAGACAAAAAAGATAAATGGGATCATGAGAACAAAAAAGACAAAAAAGATAAATGGGATCATGAGAACAAAAAAGACAAAAAAGATAAATGGGATCATGAGAACAAAAAAGACAAAAAAGATAAATGGGATCATGAGAACAAAAAAGACAAAAAAGATAAATGGGATCATGAGAACAAAAAAGACAAAAAAGATAAATGGGATCATGAGAACAAAAAAGACAAAAAAGATAAATGGGATCATGAGAACAAAAAAGACAGAAAAGATAAATGGGATCATGAGAACAAAAAGGATAAAGAAGATAAAAGGGACCGTGAGAACAAAAAAGACAAAAAAGATAAATGGGATCATGAGAACAAAAAAGATAAAAAAGATAAATGGGATCATGAGAACAAAAAAGACAAAAAAGATAAATGGGATCATGAGAACAAAAAAGACAGAAAAGATAAATGGGATCATGAGAACAAAAAGGATAAAGAAGATAAAAGGGACCGTGAGAACAAAAAAGATAAATGGGATCATGAGAACAAAAAAGACAGAAAAGATAAATGGGATCATGAGAACAAAAAGGATAAAGAAGATAAAAGGGACCGTGAGAACAAAAAAGATAAATGGGATCATGAGAACAAAAAAGACAGAAAAGATAAATGGGATCATGAGAACAAAAAGGATAAAGAAGATAAAAGTGATCATATGAACAAAAAAGACAAAAAAGAAAAAAGTGATCACGACAATAAAAAGAATAATGATGAACAGAAAGAACTAGAAGAACATATTTTTTACTATTAAAATAAGTCTCTTTTAGTATGTATTGTTGCTATTGTTATCAACTTAGCACTATAAAAAAGTAGTTTTAGTATCATTATACTGAAGAGAAGATGCCACAAACTCTATTAATGTACGTGTTTGCTTCTTAATACATCAATGCGAAAACAGCCTAATGTAATGAGAAACAAAAAAATAAAAAAGCAATTTCCACAACAAACAGGTGGAATAGATTTTACACATGTTCAAATTTACTAAATGGTTGCACTTCGTTTTAGAATACTCTACATAAAAGTGCTATAATAAAAAGGGAAAACATAGCAATGAAGGAGAGTATACAATGATAAGTAAAAAATTACTTGAAGGTTTAAATGAACAAATGAATTTTGAATTTTATTCTGCACATGCGTACATGGCAATGGCAGCATACTGTTCGTCTGAAAGCTTTGATGGTTTTGCGAACTTCTTTTTAGTCCAAGCAGAGGAAGAGCGTTTTCATGCGATGAAATTTTATAACTTTATAAATGCTTTAGGTGAACGTGCAACAATTATCGGCTTCCATGAACCAAATAATGAATTTTCATCACTGTTGGACGCTTATGAAAAAGCGTTAAGCCATGAAAAAGAAGTTACCAAGCGTATATACCAATTATCAGACATTGCATTGGATGAGCGTGAACATGCAACGATTAATTTTTTGAAATGGTTTATCGAAGAGCAAGTTGAAGAAGAAGATTTATTTGATAGTATTATTCAAAAATTAAAGCGTATTGAAAATGACAGCAATGCTATCTTTATGTTAGATAATGAATTTGCTGGCCGCTCTTTTTCACCAGAATCTGAATAACACAGTTAATACATAGAACGAAGCATATGTAGCATATGACAATAAGTCAGTATGAGATGAACCGAGTGATATTATCACTCGGTTTTATCCATATAGTATTAAATTTTTTTGTGGTGACCTTCACCCTATTATTTAGGAAACTGCCCGTTAATATGATGCTGAGCTTGAGTGACGAGTCTTTTCGTAATTTCTCCACCTACAGACCCGTTTGCTCGTGATGCACTATCTGGACTTAAATTTACGCCAAATTCTTGAGCGATTTCAAATTTTATTTGATCTAACGCCTGTTCTATACCAGGCACAAGTAATTTATTACTACTACGCCCCATTTCAAATCATCTCCTTGTTTATGTGTAAATAACATCATAAGAATGAAATATTCTTATTAATTATAGTGTTAAACGTCATGATAATTTTATGCGGAAGGAAGATATAAATATCGTTTCAACAGGCAATAAATATTTGGAAGAACAAAAAAAATATGTATGCTAGGAACTATGTGTAACAATATAAAAACATCTGTTCAACGCAAAAGTTATGTTTGGAGGTAAAAGTGATGGTGTTTACAATTTCCAATAAAACGTTATAATATTCAAAACTCATTTAGCTAATATATTGTTAGGTACGTTTTATATAAAAGCTCTTATCGTAAACCATATTGTTCTTTTATAAAAATACAATCATACGAAAGAAGTCTTTTGTGATCATTTTCCAAAGGTACTACGAAACTATAGACTGGAAAACAACAATCAATGCGACTATAGCCAATATAATTGCGATAGTCTTTGGAGAAGAAAAGATGCTTAAAACGATCGTGGTTTTTGTATTCATCTCTTTGTACAATCAGCAACAATCAAGGTGGAAAAACGCATAATAAAAAGAGAGGAGTTAGCCTCCCTCTCTTATGCAATTCAAAAGGATGGTAGTTTTGTTCATTTCGTAAAGAAGGTGGTAATTTGCCTAATTGCAGATTTATGCTTGTCGTTCTAGCATAAGGGACATCTTCGTGCAGGAAGCACAGGAGCTGGTGGTCTTACACAAGCACAACCGATAATGATTAACAGCACGAATAAAACGATAACCAAAGCAAAAATAGATCCAAACCCATCACTCATAAATACCATTCCTCCTTTCATTGTATATTAATACTTTATTAAAAATGTGGTAAATTGATTGTACGTTTATACTTAATGAATACATCCATTTTTTCATGTAACAACGATATTTTTTTATGATATGATTATGTGTATATGTAATGAATGAGGGAATGAAGAATTAATGTTGAAAAAATTTCGTGAACGCATAAGTGGCTTAACACCTTTTCAAATTATTGTCAGTTATTATTTTTTGGCAGTCTCAATATCAACAATTTTAATCAGTTTACCTGTTGCGCATAAACCAGGTATTGAACTATCTTTTTTGGATGCATTATTTACCGCAGTTAGTGCAGTAAGTGTCACAGGATTAACTGTTGTGTCAACTGCAGATACATTCAGTACTACAGGTGTGTTTATCCTTTTGTTAATGCTACAAGTTGGTGGTATAGGAATTATGACCTTAGGGACATTCATTTATGTTTTAATCGGTAAAAAGATTGGTTTGAGGCAACGGCGATTAATTATGACTGATCATAATCAGTCAAATTTATCTGGTTTAGTCATATTAATGAAGCAAATCCTTTGGCTCATTATTATTATTGAACTCATCGGTGCTGTTATTTTAGGAACATACTTTCTGAAGTATTATCCAACTTGGCAGGAGGCATATTTACACGGTTTATTTGCAGCAGTTAGTGCGACAACAAATGGTGGATTTGATATTACTGGACAATCACTCGTTCCGTTCGCTAAGGATTATTTCGTACAATTTATTACGATCATCTTAATTACTTTAGGAGCGATAGGGTTTCCAGTACTTATTGAAGTCAAAGATTATTTATTAAACAAAAGGGAGAATGGACAGAGCTATCGCTTCTCACTTTTTACAAAGATTACAACAATAACTTATTTTAGCTTATTAATTTTTGGTACACTTATCATTTTGTTATTTGAATTTAATCATTTCTTCGCTGATAAATCATGGCATGAATCTTTTTTCTATGCTCTTTTCCAGTCAGTCACAACGCGGAGTGGAGGTTTATCGACGATGAACGTTAGTGAGTTTACTGAACCTACCTTGTTAGTTATGTGTGCTCTTATGTTTATCGGAGCTTCTCCCAGCTCAGTAGGTGGAGGTATTAGAACGACGACCTTTGCGTTAAATTTACTATTCTTATTCCATTTTGCTAAAGGTCGTAAAACGGTTAAAGTTTTTAAAAGAGAACTTCATGAGGAAGATGTGGTTAAATCATTAGTAGTTACCATGATGGCATTTATGATGTTTTCACTGGCTATTGTCATATTAACTTTAACTGAGCCTTTCACATTAACAGAGATTATTTTTGAAGTGAGCTCTGCATTCGGAACAACTGGTTTATCAATGGGGATAACACCAGGGTTAAGTGTGATAGGAAAAATAATCATCATTTTGTTAATGTTTATAGGGAGAATAGGGTTGTTAACATTCCTCTTTTTAATAGGAAAACGGTCAAAAGAGCCGAATTATCATTTTCCCAAAGAGCGGGTTATTATTGGATAATTACACACTTGAAAACATTGCAAAGCCTGACCTTTATATTGGTCAGGCTTTGTTGTGTTATATGTAATTTGTTAGCTCCAGCACCTAGCCCTTTCGATATATCTCTCGAAGGTAAATACTTACCTTCAAGAGATATATATGGCTCTATTGCAAGTCGTAGATAAACGAGATACTTTTTTATTGTAATGATTATGTTATAAAATTTGAGATAAAAATGCTTTTGTTCGCTCATGTTGTGGATTGTCAAATAGTTCTTCAGGAGTACCAGTTTCAACAATTTCACCATGGTCAAACAAGACGATACGGTCTGCAACTTCTCTTGCGAAATTCATTTCATGGGTAACGACGAGCATTGTCATACCAGATTCTGCCAATGTTTTCATAACATCAAGCACTTCACGAACCATTTCTGGATCAAGGGCTGATGTTGGTTCATCAAATAACATAATTTTTGGTTGCATAGCTAGTGCTCGAGCAATCGCTACACGCTGCTGCTGTCCACCTGATAGCTGACCTGGGTATTTATCTGCTTGTTCTGGAATACCAACCCGCTCAAGGAGCTCATGGGCAATTTTTTCTGCTTTTTCCTTTTTCCATCTACGAACCCAAATAGGGGCTAATGTAATATTTTTTAGTATTGTCATATGAGGAAATAGGTTAAACTGTTGAAATACCATTCCTGTTTCTTTACGAATTTCCTCTATGTTCTTCACATCATTTGTTAAGCTAATGCCGTCAACAATAATTTCTCCATTCTGAAATTCTTCCAATGCATTTATTGTTCGAATAAAAGTTGATTTTCCAGAGCCGGAAGGGCCAAGAATAACGACCACTTCACCTTCTTTTACTGTAATATCAACGTTTTTTAACACATGTAGCTTTCCAAACCATTTGTCTAAATTGTTTACCGTTATAATATCGTCTCTTTCTTCAAGCGGTGTCGTTAATTTTTCAACTGCAAAAATACTACTCATATATAATACCTCCTATCGTTTCCCAACTGCGAGTGTTGCTTCTAGCTTTCTACTTACATAAGACATTAAGTAACAGAAAATAAAGAACACAAAGGCTACAAAAACGTATGATTCCATATGTGTACCTAAATATTGTGGATTTGCAATTATTTTCTTTGCCATACCTAATAAATCAGATAAACCAACAATTGTAACAAGAACGGTATCTTTAAAAATACCGATATATAAACCAACAATAGGTGGTATGACAATTTTTAGCGCTTGTGGTAATATAATAAATCCAGTCATCAATGTCTTGTTTAAGCCTAAGGCTTGAGCTGCTTCAAACTGTCCACGTGGAATAGCTTGTAATCCACCACGAACATTTTCTGCTAAGTAAGCGGCTGAAAACATGATAAACCCAATCATAGCACGTAACACATTATCTACTTCAATGCCATCTCCCAAAAACAAAGGAACCATCAGTTGGGAAATAAATAGCACTGTAATTAACGGAATACCTCGAACGAGCTCAATGAATAGGATACTAAACCATTTTACAATTGGAAGATTACTTCGTCTTCCTAGTGCAAGCAAAATGCCAATAGGAAATGAAAAGACGATAGCGACCAATGCGATTAATAATGTTAGTAAAAATCCTCCCCAGACACTCGTGCTTACCTCAGGTAATATACCGAACCCAGACAGTAAGAAAATAGAAATAGGGAATAATAAAAACCAGCCAATAAGAGTAACGTTTTTTAATTTGTTAAATTTAATAGCTAGAAAATAAGCTGCAATTAAAATGGCAATGTTTGCACCTAACCAAATTCTCGTTATACCTTCTACGAAAGGGAGGCAGGCTACAATTAACATGATAATTCCAAGTGTCCATGCGATTGGTCTAACGATTCCTTTCCAAATACCATATGAAAACCCAAGCATGGTAGATACATAGGCTAATAATACCCAAACTCGCCAAATGTCAGCAACAGGATATTGACCAACGACAAAGAGTTTAAAGTTATCAGCAACAACTCGCCACTCTGCAGTAACAAAAATCCAGTACGAAGCATTTTTAATGACAAAATAGGCTATAACGACAGATACAAGTGTTAATGCTGTATTTGCCAAGTTACTAAAAAGATTTGCTTTTAACCATTGTAAAACCTTGTTAGGTTCTTTATCAGAATTTACATCAAGTTGTTTCGGTTCTTGCTTTTCAACACCAATATTCCCCATCGTTACCACCTACCTTTCAACGATTTGTACTTTTTTGTTAAAGATATTCATTAATAAGGCTGTAAATAAATTAATGAGTAAATATACTGCTATCCAGATAAGAACTACTTCAATCGCTCGTCCATTTTGGCCTAATGTAGTTTTACCTACACTTACAAGTTCTTGAAATCCAATTGCAACTCCTAAACTTGAGTTTTTTATTAAATTTAAATATTGGCTCGTAACAGGAGGGATGATAATCCTAATGGCTTGTGGAAAAACAACGAGCCTCATAGTAGTCGACGGCTTTAGTCCTAATGCATTAGCTGCTTCTTTTTGCCCTTGTTTTACCCCTAAAATCCCCGCTCGAACAACTTCTGCAATATAAGTTGATGTATAAACGCTTAACGCCATCAGCAATGCAAGAAATTCGGGCCTAAGTACATAACCACCAGTAAATCCTTTTCCTTCAATAGAAGGGGTTGAAAGATGGAATGGAGCCTGTTGCGTAACGATAAAAGCTGCTACCATCGAAATGATTATCACAGCTGCTGACCAAATAAAAGGGTAAGTTCGTTTTCCTAAGTCAATTTGCCTTTTAAGTTGAACACGCCACATGATAATAGAAAGGATGATTCCTAATAATAGAAGAATTGCCCATAAGAGAGAACCAGAAGTTTGGGTAAACCATGGAATAGCGACTCCACGATTTGTAAAAATTAAAGCATTTGATTCAACTTCCTGTATTTTAGGTAATTGAAGCAATACAGCAAAATACCAAATGAATATCTGTACAAGTAAAGGAGTATTCCTGAATACTTCAATATAAATACTTGATGATTTGTTTACTAGCCAGTTTGAAGAAAGTCTTGATATACCAGCAATTATGCCGATTATAGTAGCAAATATAATACCGAAAAATGCAACCTTTAATGTGTTTACAATCCCGACAAGTAATGCTCTTCCATAGGTATCAGTTGATGCGTACTCGATTATACTATCGGATATTCCAAAACCAGCTGTTTGACTTAAAAAGGAGAAACCAAAGGCAATGCCGATCTTCTCCAACCCGTTTATTGCGTTAATTGCAAAATATGCACCAAATAAAATGACAACGACTGCAAAGCTTAGTTGTAGTAAAATTGGAATAACTCTTTTGTCTCGCCAAAACGGAGTTGACATTGATACATCTTTTTTCATACATCCACCTCACAATTGAAAAGGTCTGCATTAGTAACACCATAAATTTGCAGACCTTTCGTTCATTATTAAAGCATACAAAGTTAAATTTAGCGGAACGGAGGAGAATACATTAATCCGCCGTTTAAATACGTATCATTTAAGCCACGCTCTAAACCGAAAACAGACCCTAAATTACGTTCGAAAATTTCACCATAGTTTCCAACTTCTTTAATAACTTTATAAGCGAAATCATTATCAAGATGTAACTGTTCTCCAAGGTTTCCATCTTGACCTAATAAACGTTGGATCTCTTTGTTATCACTATTTAACATTTCATCTACGTTTTCAGAAGTAATGCCTAATTCCTCAGCACGCATAGTAGCAAAAGTAACCCATTTTACGATATCAAACCATGTGTCATCTCCACCAATAACTGAAGGTCCTAGTGGCTCTTTTGATAAAGTTTCGTCTAAGATTTTGTGATCACTAGGGTTTTCCATGTTTGCTTGTCTTGCGATTAACCCAGATTTATCTGTTGTCCAAGCATCAACAGATCCTTCTTCATATGCTTGAACAGCCGCATCCTGTGTATCAAAAACTGCAGCTTCATATTTAATTCCTAAAGAATCAAGTACGTCAGCTAAGTTAAGCTCAGTTGTCGTACCTTGGTCAACAGAAATACGAGCACCTTCTAAATCTTGTAAACTGTTAATGCCGCTGTCTTTACGAACGATTATCCCTTGTCCGTCATAAAACGTGACAGGTGCAAAGTTTAAACCAACTTCTGAGTCACGGTTTGTTGTCCAAGTCGTATTACGAACTAATACGTCTACCTCACCAGATTGTACAGCTGTGAAACGCTCATCTGATGTAAGTGGGCGATATTCTATCGCATTTGCATCCCCTAAAACAGCAACTGCAATTGCTTTAGCAAAGTCTACATCAAAACCAGTATATTCTCCATCAGTTCCTACATAACCAAAACCAGGTAATGAACCGTTAACACCAGCAATTAATTTTCCTCTGTCTTTTACTGTATCAAGTAGTGATTTTGACTCTTCACTTGATGCATCGTCTGAGCATCCGGAAATAGCTACAACTAACAATAAAAGAAAAACTGTGAAAATTCCAAATCTTTTTTTCATTTTTTTCCCCCTTATGTATTTGTTTCAACTGTATTACTAGTTCAAATTAATCAATTTCAGAATATAAAGAATAGTAATAAAGTTGATAATCTTAATATAATATAATTTTTATTATATTTCAATATTTTCTAATATTTTTGTAGTTAAAGGATTATGAGTGATCAAATCATTTGTGAAATGTATATTTCATAAGTAGAGAGTTGAAGATGAATTTTTTGCTAGAGATATATAGGTAGAGTTTAATAGGTACGTTAAGAAATTGTCATTTAATTGATGTCCACAAGTTAATTAATAACAAAATAATTATGCTAGAAGAAGAAAATAAATACATCAATGCGTGAGAGGATCACACGGTGTTTTCTTAATAAGCTTAACAATTACCTATTCAGGAACGGTCGAAAAAAATATATAACTATAATGTGGAAAATAATATAAATGTGGCTCAAAAGAATATGGAGACAGAGGGAGATTGAAGATGCTACTTGTAACTTGCTTATGAGCCACTTCTATTTATTAATATTAATCAGTACCGTAACTCGTATCTTCTGTGGGATGCATGAAAGGTGCACCATTAGGATTGTTGTTCTTTTCAATTAAATCTCTATTTTCTGGTGTATTCCAACCAATGTCATTAGTAGGATGTACCCAATCATCACCAGCCATAATTTCAGGATCAATGTCGTCACTCCATTGGTTTAGTGGAGAATTTGGAGAATTATACAGGCTATCGCCTATGACAACACCATTTTTATTAACAAAAGGCTCTTTCATTTTTTTCCCAGTTCCTTTAAAACTTGGAGCGTTAATTTGATGAGGTTGAGTTTCGTCAAGTATTGGTGATGATATCTTGTCTTCTTTTTTAGCCACTGAGTCTACACCTCACTACGTTTCTAATTTTTATGGGATATGTCAACTGTATTGCTTGTTTTTTCATACTTGTAGCATAGATCTTTAAATCAGATGAAAGGGTTTATACTAATGAACAGGATTACTCACAACCTTATTGCTATTATAATCGAATTTTTCATTTATCATGCATACGTTTTAGTCGTTCGAACAATATAAAAGATGAAGGACAATGATGAAAAGTACAGGCAGGTGAAAATATGAACAATGATACTTTTGCAATTGCCCAGCTTGCATCAGATGATTTAACAAAAGTTCAGCGTATTGAGGAAGAGCTTAGAACTGATACAGGTGAGGAAATTATTTTGATTGCATATAAAAATACAGAACGTCAGTAAGTTTGTTTGGAGGGTATAAGATGAAACGAAAAGTAAAATATAATGCAGCAAGAAATAATAATTTTACCCCAAAGGAAAGTCTACCTGATACTGAGTTTTCAGCTGAAGCTGACTATGAAGAACCAATAAAAGGGGCTAATAGAAACTCAAAAAAAGGGTATCAGCAAAAAAAAGAGGAGGAGTAAAGACTCATGGGAAAAAGAATGCAGAAGAAACAGCACGCAGGTGATCAAAACCATAAGATGTCTAAAGATTTATTACGTGAAGAGTTTGGAGGGGAGCTAGGGGATTATAATGCAATGAAGCCCTATGAAGGGGCACTTGAGTCGAAAAACAAGAACTGTGACAAAGAGTAGCAACTTTTTATTCAAAGGTGGAGATACATCTCCACCTTATGTTAAATTATTTGGTGTTAGCTATATTATCTATCGTTGATGTAAAGTAACTTGTCTTGTTTGTCGATGGATCGAAATATACTAATAACAATGTTTGCTCATGAACAATTTTATTTGATAATAAATATTGTGAAAGATTAAAACTAAGCTCTTCAATGACGGTGTGCTTGTGTATATCTTTTTCACTAAGTTGTAAATGTGTAAATTGACGTCCAAAAACGTGAGGGTTGTTAACAATATCACGATAATATGCTGCTCTAATCGGTTTTTCTAGTGAATCATTCCACCACGGTTTACGTGGTTTATGCTTTTGCTTACGTAAATAATCATATTTCATTAATCCTGAAATAATGTCCATATCTTTTACATTTGTTTCGTGCAAAAATTGATATAACCTTTTAAATAAATCCTCCAATTGATGTCCAATTCTAATCCAGCCTTGTTCATCCCAATACGTACCGAATAATTGAAAGAAATCAAATGGAGTAGGATAGCTATTAGTTACAAGAAATTCTATCGTTTGATCCATTCTGTGGTCATTCCAATACTTTTCTAACACGTCTTCAACCTGTTTAATACGCATAATGTCGTCAAATGGTAAAATATCATTTTCCAGAATTTCATATGGTGATGTGTCCATATATTTATATCCGTGGTCATTTGCAGTTAGTCGAAGTCCTGTTCCTCGTAGCATTTTCAAAAAGCCAAGCTGCAGTTCTTCAGGTCGCATAGCAAAAACATCATTAAAAGTCTTACGGAATGATCCATAATTTTCTTCAGGCAGGCCGGCAATTAGATCAAGGTGCTGGTCAATCTTACCACCATCCTTAACCATCGTCACAGTACGTGTCAGCTTTTCGAAATTTTGCTTGCGCATGACAAGCTCGTTTGTTACATCATTTGTTGACTGAACACCTATTTCGAATCTAAACAGTCCAGGTGGTGCTTCTTGATTCAAAAACTCAATGACTTCAGGACGCATAATGTCAGCAGTAATCTCAAATTGGAACACGGTACCTGGCTTATGCTCATCAATTAAAAACCTGAACATCTCCATCGCATAACTTCTGCTTATATTAAAGGTTCGATCGACAAACTTTATTGTTCTAGCACCGTTATCCATTAAATAACGAATATCATCTTTTACCTTTTCCCGATCAAAATAACGTACCCCAACTTCTATTGATGAGAGACAAAATTGGCAACTAAAAGGACAGCCACGGCTTGTTTCAATATAAGTTACTCGCTTGGATAAACTTTGCCTGTCTTCTTCTAAACGAAAAGGTGAAGGCAGTAACTTTAGATCAAGCTTTTTTTGCGGACGCTTTATAACTTTTTGTTTTTCTTGTCGATAAGCAATCCCATCAATTTTTTCAAAATTATTGTCAAGATTAAGTTCGTCAAGCAATTGCTTAAAAGTTTCTTCACCTTCTCCGATGACGATAAAATCAACTTCAGGAATTTTATCTAACCATTCGCTTACATCATATGTCACTTCGGGACCACCTAATACGATCGTAAGCTTTGGGTTTATTTTTTTTAGCATTTTTATTACTTTTATTGTTTCTTCTATATTCCAAATATAACAACTGAAACCAACTACATCTGGTTTTTTTCTGTATATATCAGTCACGATATTCATTGCTGGGTCTTTAATAGTATATTCTGCAAGCTGTACATCATAATCTGGTTCAGCGTATGCCTTTAAATATCTAATTGATAGGCTTGTATGAATATATTTTGCATTTAATGTACTTAAAACTACATTCATTAGATTTTTTATCTCCTTTTACTTTCGGTATAGCAATAACACGTCGATTTATTCTATCATAATTTTAGCCGAAAATTGTATTCTAAAAACAAGCAGTTATTGTTATACAAGTTTTTTTCTTTTTCTAATGCTCATATCGTCTCAATTGTTGCAAAACTAACCAATATTTAACGGTGTTATAGGTTGTATATAGTTATTAAGCAGGAAAAAAGCATAACATTTAATTCACATACCGTCTTTTAATTTTTCTATTATAATAGAAATAAAAGTTTAGGAGATGAAAGAATGTATAAGAAGATTAGATGGGGGATACTAAGTACTGCGAATATAGCTCAAACTGCAATTATTCCAGCGATTCACAAAGCAAATAATGCTGAAGTAGTTGCTATTTCTAGCGCAAATGATCGCGTGAAAAGTGTTGCTGAATCATTATCCATACCTAATGTATATAAAAGCTATCAGGATTTATTATTAGATTCTAATGTTGATGCTGTTTACATACCTCTACCTAATGGTTTACATGCAGAATGGGTAAAGGAGGCTGCTACACACGGTAAACATATTTTATGTGAAAAACCAGCAGCACTGAATTCTTCAGAGATGAAGGACATCATTGACACATGTCGGAAGAATAACGTCATTTTTATGGAAGCATTTATGTATCAATTTCATCCACAACATAAAAGAGTAAAAGAAATTATAGCATCTGATGAAATTGGTGACATTAAACTAATGCGTTCAAGCTTTTCATTTACATTAAATGACCTTGAAGGTAATATCCGTATGGTTCCTAAATTAGGAGGGGGGAGCTTGTATGATGTTGGTAGCTACTGCATCAATGCAATTCAGTACATATTAGATTCGGAACCTATTGAAGTTTTTGCTCAGGCTCATATACACGAAGAATATCATGTAGATATGTCAACTTATGCTCTAATAAAATTACAAAACGGTGTGATGGTTTCTTTTGATTGTAGTTTTGAAAGGTCTTTTAGCGCATATTATGAAATGGTGGGTACGAAAGGCAAACTGGTTTTACCGAGGGCATTTACACCTAACTTATATAATAACGTAGGCAAAATAATCGTATCAAATGAGCAAGAAGAGTCTAGAGTAGAGTACTATGAAGCAGACCAATATGTTCTGCAAATAGAACATTTCTCTAATTGTATATTGAACAAATCGCAACCTATGTATACCGGAGAGCAAAGCCTAAAAAACATGAAAGTCATCGATGCATGTTTTCAATCTATAACAGCAGGTGAAAAGGTAAACATAAGCTAATATTTTATGAACCAGAGCAAATTTATAGGTCAAATTTACATGTTTATGGGTCAAATTGAAAGTTTATCAGTCAATTTCCTGTGTTTATGGGTAAAATTATTAGTTTTATCGGTCAATTTCCTATATTTATTTGTCAAATTAAGTTCTTTCTAAAAATCTAAAAGGAAAAGCTGTCTCAAATTTGAGACAGCTTGCTTCATGTTATTTAGTTGGTTCAACCATGCGTCGAACAATTTTAGGAATAAGTTTGCGAGGTCCAAATCTAACAGATGTCGCCATAATACGGTTCATTAAACCAGGTATGATTACCGTCTTGCCCTTCTGTAAACCATCATATCCTGCTATTGCTACTGACTTAACATCCATCACCTTGCCACCCGTGAAATTTTTTGAGTTATCCATGTCGGCAGCAGATTGAAAGCCAGTTTCAGTAGGTCCTGGACAAAGAACACTAACTGATACGCCAGTACCTTCTACTTCATTTGCAATGGCCTCAGAAAGAGATAACACATATGCTTTTGATGCCGAATAGTTAGATAAATATGGTCCAGGCTGAAAAGATGCTGTTGATGCTACATTTAATATTTTGCCAGATTTTCTTTTAACCATTCGTGGCAAGAATAGTTTAGTTAAATAAGTAAGTGCTGTGATGTTCACTTGAATCAATTCCAATTCTTTGTTGATATCCGTTTCAGCAAAGAACCCAAAACTTCCAAAGCCAGCGTTGTTTACAAGAACTTCAACATCAATCTTTTCATTTTCACAATAATTGTATATTTGCTGTGGCGATTCAGGGTTTGATAAGTCTTTTGAAAGTACCTTTGCTTTAATATTGTAGGTTTTCATTAAGTCGTTAGCTAAATCATTTAACTTTTGCTCATTTCTCGCGATAAGTAAAACGTTATGATTATCTTTAGCAAATAGATGGGCTAATTCAAAGCCAATTCCACCAGAAGCTCCAGTAATTAATACAAAGTTATTAGACATATAATAGCACCTTCCTAATTTACAAGAATTTTTATTTTAATATTTTTTTTGCCAGCTTTAGTCCATTTTTCATATTTGGGTAACGTAATGGTATGTCAAATTTAGTCGTTTGCTTTAGAACACTTTTGTAATGGGAGAACGTATCAAAACTATGTTTACCATGGTATGCACCTACTCCGCTAGTTCCAACGCCCCCGAATGGAAGGTGAGGAGAAGCTAGATGGTAGAGCGTATCGTTAATACATCCACCACCGTAAGAGATGTTGTTAATGATGTGCTCTTGAGCTTGTTTATTGCTAGAAAACAAATATAGTGCTAGAGGCTTCGGTCGTTCGTTTACCATGTTAATCACTTCACTCGCATCACTATATTCAATGACAGGTAGTATTGGACCGAATATTTCATCTTGCATTATTGAATCGTCCCATGTGATATGATCTAAAATGGTAGGTTCAATCGCATGCAATTTTTCATCTATATTTCCACCAACGATAATGTTTCCGTCACTTAAATATTTCACTAGGCGCTGAAAATGGCGCTCATTGACAATATGAGTATATTCTTCATTAGTAAGAGCATTATCAGAATAAAACTCATTGATTATTTTCTTCATATTATTGACGAGCTCGTCTTTTACACTATGGTGAACGAGCATGTAGTCTGGAGCAACACAAGTTTGCCCAGCATTAAAGAATTTACCCCATACGATTCGTTTTGCTGCAAGTTTTAAATCAGCTGTTTCATCAACAATTACTGGACTTTTGCCACCAAGTTCTAAAGTCACTGGAGTTAAGTTTTTTGATGCAGCTTCCATCACAATCTTGCCAACAGGGACACTGCCTGTGAAGAAGATATAATCAACGGGTTCATTTAAAAGTTGTGTACTTTCTTCTACTCCGCCCTCAACAACAGCTATATACTCTTCATCAAAGGTTGAAGACAGCAGTTCTTTTAAAATTGCTGAAACAGTCGGTGTTAACTCTGAAGGTTTTAAAATGACAGTATTTCCACCAGCAATTGCACCAAGAATAGGAGTGAGTGCTAGTTGGAATGGGTAATTCCACGGAGCAATAGTAAGGGTAACACCGTAAGGTTCAGCATATCGATAGCTTGATGCGCCAAAGTGTGAAATCGGGGTTTTAACTCTTTTTGGTTTAACCCATGACCTCAAGCCTTTTTGAATAACTGAAATCTCAGCTAATACTAAGCCGATTTCAGACATGTAAGTATCAGCTTCAGATTTGTTTAAATCAGCCTTTAACGCGGTAGTAATCCCACGTTCATTTTCAAGAATGGCTTCTTTCAACTTGCTAAGGGCGTTCAATCTGAAAGTAACATCTTTCGTTTTACCGGTGAAAAAAAACTTTTTTTGTTTTTTTACTAAATCGCTAATTTCAGTCATATTAAATTCCCCCTATACTTTTTATTTCAATTCACAGTTGTTTTCCAGTAATGAAATAAGATGTTTCATATGCTCTACTGCTTGAAGAAGGGTTAAGTAGTAATAATTACCTGTGCCCTGTTGTCTGACATCAACAAGACCAGCTTGTTTTAAGTTTTTTAAATGATGCGAAATTGCTGGTCTAGATAATGGGAGCTTTTCAGCTATTTCATTTACATTAAGTCCTGTTTCTTCATGTTCATCTAACAAAAGTATGATATCTTGTCGCGTTTTATCTGAAAGGACTTGGAAGGCAGGGATCGCTTCACGGAATACTGCTAAAATATCTTGAGGTTCTGTTTTATGTTGCTTCATGACGACACCTCGTTCTTTCGTTTAAACTTTTAAACCAAATGTATAATATTATAAACCAAATGTCAATGTATTCGATTCAATTGTAGTCTATAGTTGAAAAAATATTAAACTATCATTAATATAAATAGACGTGAGCAAGATAATTCTATAATTTATGAGAACTGGATGGTGTCAACATGATTCGTACAATCGTATGGTTTATCTATTTTTGGCTACATTTACTATTTACTGTCCCCGCCTTACTAAAAGCGAGACAGCTAGATAAAAGAGAATTGCACTCAGAAAGAGACCAAATCGTTTTAAGAGAAACAAGACGGTGGTCTAGAACATTAGTCAATCTTACAGGCTCAACGATCAATGTGAAAGGTAAGGAAAACATTCCAGATCATCAGCCTGTTCTTTTCGTAAGTAATCACCAAGGGAATTTTGACATTCCTATTATATTAGGTTTTCTAGACAAAAAAATGGGGTTTATTTCTAAATTGGAAATTAAAAAATATCCTATTATTTCTCATTGGATGTTATTGATGAGATGTGTGTTTATGGATCGTAAAAATATTCGTCAATCAGTTAAGGCAATCAATTTAGGGATTAACAATTTAAAAGAAGGACATTCACTTGTTATTTTTCCTGAAGGAACTCGAAGCAAAGGAAATGATATAGGTGAATTTAAACCAGGTAGCTTTAAGTTAGCGACTAAATCAGGCGTGCCAATTGTCCCAATTACGATCAATGGCTCATATAAAATCATGGAGGCTAACAAGAATATTCTTAAAGGAGCGAATGTTGAAGTAATTATTTCTAAACCTATTTCAAAAGAAGAGTACGATGGTATGACGATCAATGATCTTGCAACAAATGTACAAAATATTATTGAAAAAGAATTAGTATGAGCCTATCTTAATCGTATTTACATTAAGAGATATTTAGCCATAATAGAAGAGTCTGAAGCTAAGAGCAGGCTCTTTTATTGTCTTGAGGGAAGTTGTATTACAAATATATTTCACTCCGTAAGTATGCTGAGCATCCATCCGATCGTTGAAAGCTGCTTGAAAGAATCAGTCCGAAAGCTTGTTTTTGCATTGATGGTTGTTATTCGTTTTAAGAAATAAATACGTACACAGCTAAAGCTCGTGAAACCTTTTCTACAACGATAACTAACAATGTAAACTACTTTGCGGGCACTAATTTGGTTACAATAGCAACAAAGTTTACGAAATGAGCCTAAGAATTGAATTTGTGAAAAATATAAATTGTAAGCGAGCTTACAGAAAAAAATCGAAGGTAGATATAGAATAAAAAAATAGTGTTAAGAAAATCATATTGTTAGTAATTTGGAAAGTCCTAACCGATGGATGGTACTTGTTATCATTAAAGTGAATTTATTAAAAGGAGTGAGTATATTGACAACATTGGCAGAACAACTAAAGGCGTACAACGAAAATGCAGTGAAAAAAATGCCTGAAGAGGTTTTAAATAAAATGGTTCAAGCAACTACAGACCTTGCACAATCAGATATTGCAAAAGGATTAGAAATAGGTGATCATGCTCCAGATTTTACTTTGTCTGATCCGACAGGAAAAGAACTTAATCTATATGAGCAGCTAAAAAAAGGGCCGGTTATATTAACCTTTTATAGAGGTGAATGGTGTCCTTATTGCAATCTAGAACTTAGGGCATATCAGCAAGCATTACCGGAAATAAATGCTTTAGGTGCGCAATTGATTGCTATTAGTCCTCAAACACCAGATCATTCATTGTCAATGAAGGAAAAAAATGAACTGGCATATCCAGTCCTAAGTGATGTGGGATCTCACGTAATTAAGGAATATAATTTATTATTCGACTTACCAAAATATTTAGTTGAAGTGTACAAAGGTTTCGGTATTAATTTAGAAGAATTTAACGATAGTGACTGGTCATTGCCTGTTCCAGCAACATTTATAATCGATAAGAATGGAAAAATTAGGTTAGCTTCTGTCAATCCTGATTATACGAAACGTATGGAACCATCAGAAGTAATTAACGAACTACAGTCATTATAATTCTAAAGGGTCTAACCTCTATTTGAGTTAGACCCTCTTATTATATTGTTTATCATTGACTGAAATTCATTTTACTAAGAATTAAATTTACTTATATACTTAGCACTCAGGGCATCTTTTCTACTTTGGCTGATTTCACATTGCGTGTTGCTATAACGTTAAATGAGAGCAACTGCATAAGTTCATTTGTTGCTGTCCTATATTTTTTACAATAGCAACAAAGTTTGTGAAAAAGAGCTTATAGTAAGTTAGTTATTATTTTGTACTTTATCATTTAAATGGTTGTCTGCAGTGTTAGTCTCCACATTTGTTGTTTCAATATTTAAGTGTGCTTTTAAATCCTGTTTGATTATTTCGAACGCATCATAATCAACGATATAGTCGTATTGATCGTTTGAATAACCAGGTACTGTGTACGTTTCTATCGTTACGTCTCCTGTTGCATAATCATAGAAGGATAACATTTCATCAAATGTCAAATTTGTAATAATATTATCTCCAATTGCGTCAAGTACATTTCCGTATTTTGTTATAGAACCGAGTGATGCAGCTTTTTTTACTATAGCTTCTAAAATCAACTGTTGTCGTTTCCCTCTCTCCACATCGGTATCAATTTTCCTTGTTCTTGCTAAAGCGAGAGCTTCTTCACCGTTTAGTGTTTGCAATCCTTTTTCAAGGTTGATTGCTTTTGAACGGTCTTGACTATCCTGCTCTGAAAATGTAACAGGTACATCAACTTCTATCCCGTTGAGGGCATCTACTATATCCATGAAAGAGTTGAAGTTAACAGTAGCATAATAATCAACAGGTATATCAAATAATTCCTCTACGGTTTGTACAGCGCCATCTGCTAAACCAAAATGATATGCGCTATTAATTCGATGATTTTCTCCATCATAAAATTGTAAAGGAACATAAGAATCTCGAGGGATGTGCACAAGTTTAACTGATTTCTTGTCCTCGTTAAACGTAGCTAGTAACAATGCGTCAGTTCGTGGTCCTTCGCCTAATCTGTCTCCAATATTTCTAGTTTCACTGTCGTCAACACCCATTAATAAGATAGAAATATTGTCTGATTTAGGATCCACCTCATCAGTACGTCTTTCTGATTGTTCTCCTCTGTCAAGTTCTTTATGTGCTTTTTCAACAGTTGTTTGTGCTTTATTAAATAGAACGGATGCGTATACCCCTCCAGCTAATATGAGGAACAACAAAGGAATTGTTACGTATATAAGTAGTTTTCGACGTTTTGTATTTTTTAGCATTAGTTTCCTCCAAATTAAATCTACTATTCGTAAATAATAACATAAGCAAAAAACATAAAAGTTACAAGTAAGTAACAAAGACAATACAAAATGCTAGTTTTTAATACAAAACCTGCATATAAGGAGCAAGTTTCACTTTTTTTCGCACGGAGTTCCCTGATAAATTGTTGTTTTTCCTACTAAAAAATAACCATATATACAATTAGAGTACGCGGTATTTTATTTCTATAAAAACGACATCTTTATATCCTAGTTAAAGAACGATACCCAACTAAAGGTGAATAGATGCCCAAAACTTTAGTTACATACGTGTTTAGCTCCTATTACAAAAAGTAACACTTAACGCGAAAACAGCCTTTCGCATTAAGCAAGTTATCAAATCATATGAGGTTTGTATGAAATAAAATAGAAATTTTTGTGAAATTACCTAAACTGTATTATCACAGAAAATAAACTGTTATATATTATGTTAGCGTTTGCAAAACTTTAAAACTCAACAATTGCAGAAAAAAATAAAAATTGTATTACAAAAAAATAATAAATGTTTGACTTTTGTCACAGTCAAAAATCATATAAAAAACTACAATTAGATATAGGGGAATTCAGTAAAAAAGATTAGGGGTGATGTAATGTCAATACTACCGAAGAAAAATGAACTTGGTTTTTATGAAATTAGATTAGAATCAATAGGAGGCCTTGGGGCTAATTTAGCTGGAAAAATGCTAGCAGAAGCAGGTGTACTCGGGCTTGGATTGAACGGTTCCAACTTTTCCTCATACGGCTCAGAAAAAAAAGGATCGCCTGTAAAAGGTTTCGTTCGTTTTTGTGACCCAGATACAGAAATTAGAGCACATAGTCCAATCGAACAGCCACATGTCATCGGAGTTTTTCATGAAGCATTATATAAAATGGTCGATGTGGTCAGTGGATTGGCTTCGGATGGTATCGTATTAGTTAACTCAGTTCGAGAGTTCGATGCTGTTAAGGATGATTTACAACTTAAATATGGAACATTGGCGATTGTTGATGCTCTGGGAATAGCAGTTGAAGAAAAAACAAAGGTCAATACAGCTATGCTTGGTGCGTTGTTTAGAATATGCGATTTCTTAGATGCAGACGCTATGCGTGACGTTATTCGAAAAACATTTGAAAAAAAATATCCACATTTAGTAGAACCGAATATTCGAACTTTTAATCGTGGATATGAGCATGTACAGTTTAAAACATACGAAGTCCCAGGCGAAGTAGTTGAAAAACAGTTTAATAGATTAGAAGCAAAATTAGGGTATGATACACAAACTTCCGGTGGAATAATTACTGCCAATGCAAATAGTATTGTTAAAGATTTAAGTGGTTCTCGCCAAGGTTTCTTACCGCAATTTAACCAAGATAAATGTATAAATTGTGCTGCTTGTGATACAGTTTGTCCAGATTTTTGCTTTGTATGGGAACAAGGTGAAGACAAACGTGGTCGAGAGCAAATGTTTCTTAAAGGAATTGATTATCAATATTGTAAGGGATGCCTTAAATGTGTCGAAGCTTGTCCTACTTCTGCATTAGCAGATTTGCGAGAAGAGATTGGTTTCGCTGAAAAGAATCAAGTAAAGCATAAATTCCCATTAGTATCAGGAGGTGTTTTATAGTGGCAATGATAGAGGAAAGTGTAAATATAGTTAATAGAGCTGAGCAAGTCGTCACGTTTGAATCAGGAAATGAAATGGCCGCAATGGCTGCTGCACAAATTAACTATCATATAATGGGGTATTTCCCTATAACGCCATCAACAGAAGTTGCTCAATACCTAGATCAAATGAGATCAAGGGGAGAACATGACATCCAGCTAATAGCTGCTGATGGTGAGCATGGTTCAGCAGGTATATGTTATGGGGCATCTGTTGCTGGAGCTAGAGTTTTTAATGCAACGAGCGCCAATGGGTTATTATATATGATTGAACAATTACCAGTACAATCTGGAACTCGTTTCCCTATGGTTATGAATCTCGTAACACGTTCTGTAAGCGGGCCGCTTGATATTAGAGGTGACCATTCTGACTTATATTATGCTCTAAATACAGGGTGGGTTATTTTAACGGCTAGAAGTCCTCAGGCAGTGTACGACATGAATATTATCGCGCTGAAAATTGCCGAGCATGCTGATGTGAGGTTACCTGTAATAGTTGCATATGATGGTTTCTTTACTTCCCACCAAAAAAGAAAGGTAGAGTATTTCAAAGATCGGAAAGTTGTACAAGAGTTTGTTGGAGAATGTCCTACTGATTATCCTCGAGCAGTTGATATACATAAGCCTGTTACAATTGGGGCACATATGAATGGTGATGACCTAATAAATAATAACTACCAGCAATCAGAAGCGCTTTATAACTCATCAGAAGTATATAAGCAAATTACTCGAGAGTATGCTAAGTTATCAGGCAGAGAATATCCTATACTAGACTTATATAAAATGGAAGATGCAGAAGTGGCATTATTTCTATTAAATTCTGCCGCTGAAACAGCGAAGGATACAGTGGATAAACTTCGAAGTCAAGGTGTGAAAGCTGGGGTAATTAGTCCAAATATTATTCGTCCGTTTCCTACAGAAGAGGTTAAGCATGCATTGAGAGGTGTTAAAGCGCTATTAGTAGGTGAACGAGCTGATTCTTACGGAGCTAATGGACCAAATATCACACATGAAGTGAAATCAGCCCTCCAAGAAGATAGAGATAATAAAACGATTGTACTGAGTCGTGTTTTTGGAGTGGGTGGAAAAGATTTTTTTGTTGACGATGCAGAGGCTTTCTTTAATGAGGCAATTTCTGCGGTAGAAAAAGGATATGCCGATAAAGTATTTGATTACTACGGACATATAAAAGGATATCCAGAAGATTCACTTAAGCAAGTTATAAAACCAATGCACGGTGATACGTTTAAATCAGGACTCATTAAAGTAACTGAAGATGTAGAAACGAATAAATTAAAAGTGAAAATTCCTCCATTAAGAGCACTAACTAGCAAGCCAAAACGTATAGCATCAGGGCATGGTGCATGTCCAGGTTGTGGGATTTTTTCTGGGTTAGAGTTGTTCTTTAAAGGCATTGAAGGCGACATAGTTGTCTTATTTCAAACTGGTTGTGCGTATGTAGTAACTACAGCATACCCTTATAGCTCACATAAGCAAACGATGATTCATAATTTATTCCAAAATGGCCCGGCAACTCTATCAGGTACAGCAGAAGCTTTCTTCGAAATGAAACGACGTGGAGAGATCGATGTTGCAGATGATGTAACATTCGTAATGGTTACAGGTGATGGAGGTATGGATATTGGAATGGGCTCTGCGATAGGGACAGCTCTACGTAACCACAAAATAATTATGCTTGAATATGATAATGAAGGGTATATGAATACTGGCTCACAAATGTCATATTCTACACCTTTGGGGCATATGACGAGTACTACAGGTGTAGGTAAAATACAAAGTGGTAAAGCATTTCATCATAAGGATACTGCTCAAATAATGGCTGCTACTAATATTCCATATGTCTTCACTGGGACAGAAGCATTTCCGCAAGATTTGGTCAAAAAGGCAGCAAAAGCACAATGGTATGCACAAAATGTTGGCACAGTTTATGGGAAGATTTTAATCACATGCCCTCTAAATTGGAAGTCTGAGGATCGTTTCGGTCAGAAAATTATGGAAGCAGCTGTTCACTCTTGCTTTTTCCCACTATATGAAATTGAACGTGGAGAAACAGCGATAACATACAATCCAGAAACGAAGAACAAGCGAATTCCATTAACAAATTGGTTGAAATTTATGGGTAAAACTAAGCATCTTTTAAAGGAAGAAAATGGAGAGTTGCTTAGCGAGTTTGAAGATGAGGTAGAAAGAAGATGGCAACGTTTAAAAGCATTTAATGACAATCCATATTTGTAAATAAACAAGAGGCTAACTCATTAGAAGAGTATTGTTTGCTCGGTAAGGTCAATTGATATGTTGACTAAAACGAGTGACTATACTTTAAGAGTTAGTCTTTTGTTTTGTACTATAGTGACAAAGAAGTGTAAAGCATAGTTTCTATTTTGAAGTGATACAAAATATTTACATTAATACAAACTTTAACTATGATATAATGTATTATAATAAAAAATTCGACAATTTTGAATAATCCTACATTATTCAACAAAGATTGTTACTTGCTACATTTTGATTAGACCCATAAACGGTGCAACTTCGATTCCTGTATAAGAGAAGCTCTATGCAGTTTTACGTTACTACTATCTTTTTTAAGATGAGAAGAGGCTATGAAGCGTTTTTTCTAATGATGAAAAGACGACAAATTGAGACAGTATTTGTTTTAAAGGGGAGGGTTAATGAACTTGAATGAAACAACTCATGATAACGAAGTTGAAAAGTTAAAAAGACAAATATCTCAGCTTGAAAACAGTAATAAGCAGCTTCAACAACAACTACTTAACATTCGTACATACTATAAGAAAGCAAATGAAGCTATCGTTGTATTTGATAAAAAAGGTAATTTTGTGAAAGTAAATGAGATGGCATGCGAAATATTTGAACTTCCCGAAGAACAATTACTTACTAAGAACATGACAGATTTTCTAACTGTCATTCCAAAAGAAACTATGATTAAGAGATTGACCATTTTTGAAACAAATAAGCAAATATCTAATGAATTTCCGATAAGGTTGAATAATGGAACATTAAAATATATAGAATATGGAACAACCATAAACGATATTGGAGATTATTGTGTTTCACTATTTAGAGATGTGACAAAACGTAAAAAAATAGAGCAAGAACGTTCTATAAATGAACAAATGTTACTAGAATTGTTTGACCATACTGTAGATGGCATACTTATTTTCGACAAAGATGGTCAATTTATTGACATGAATGAACCTATGAGGACATATTTAAATATAAGAGAAAATCAAATACGTTCTTTTAATATTTTTCAATTTGTACATATGAATGACCAGCAATACATAAAGACTGTGCTAAAGAATCTTGTCATAAACCGTAGAAAGAAGGGAGTACTACATGTCGTACTCCTTGATGGTAAAGAAATATACGTTGAATACTCAGTTGCAGCAAATGTAAATAGTGGATCTAGGATAGCGATCATACGTGATATCACTCAAAAACGAGATATGGAAATTGAACTTGAAAAAAGTGAAGAAAGGTTCCGAGCGATTTTTGAGCATGCCCATGAAGCGATTATGTTATATGATGACAGTTTTCAAATAAAAAAAGCAAACCATGCTGCAAGTCGTACTTTCGAATTACCTCTTGATATTCTTATTTCAAAAAAATTGTCCGACTTTGTTGACAATAAACATCCTAAAATGAGGGATTTATTAGGGAAATTCCGTAATAATATTGAAATTAGAGATGATTTAGTTTTTTATATGCCTAATGGTGAGAAGAAATATCTTGAATTTACAACTAAGAAAGGAATTATAGATGGTTTAAACGTAGTTGTGTTTAGAAATATTAGTAAACGCATTGAGATTGAACATCAGCTTAGAGAAAGTGATCAGAGGTTTAGAAATACGTTTAATTGGGCGTTGGATGGCATTGTTTTTTGGGATCATCAATTCAATATCGTTGATGTAAATCCAGCAGCATGTGATATATATGGTTTAAGTCAAGAAGAATTAACAAGCTCGAATTTAACAGATTTTATAGATGACCTAGCATGTGAAAATGGAGGTCTAGTAAACTTTAACGAAGAAGGCGAATCAACGGGTAGATTAAAAATAAGGGATAGTAGAAAACAACTTAAGTATCTTGAATTTGCTGCAAAGCAAAATGTTGTAGAGGGGCTTAATATCACAATTGTCAGGGACGTTTCTGAACGGATCGGTATGGAGGAGCATATAAGAAAATCAGACACACTTAGTGTTGTCGGTCAACTTGCTGCAGGTATTGCACATGAAATTAGAAATCCAGTTACCGCATTAAAAGGTTTTATACAATTACTAGAAAGTAGTATTAAAGAAAATTATCAAATGTATTTTGAAGTCATTACATCTGAAATTAATCGTATAGAAACGATCATAACTGATTTTTTGATGTTGGCAAAACCTAAGCACGAATTATTTGTACATAAGGACGTATCAACAATTGTCAAAGAAACAATTGATTTATTATCCGCACAGGCATTGCTTCATAATATAGAATTTGTCACAGTTTTTGAGGATGGTTTACCTTTTATGTATTGTGAACCAAATCGACTGAAGCAAGTATTTATTAATATCATAAAAAATGGCATTGAAGTGATGAGTAACGGTGGAACGATTACTGTTAAAACCGAAATGAGAAACCAATCTGAACTGATGATTATGATTCGTGATGAAGGTAACGGTATGCCAAAAGAAATGTTATCAAGATTAGGTGAGCCATTTTTTACAACAAAAGAGTCTGGAACAGGTTTAGGACTGATGGTAAGTTATCAGATTATCGAAGAACACAAGGGCAGTATACATGTTGAAAGTGAACAAGGACAGGGTACAATTTTCTATATTACATTACCAGTCGAGAAATGATCGACCCTATTTCATATTCATTGTTATGTAACTCAGCATGTAACACGAGTATAAACTTTTGCGATTATAGCATCAATTAATAAGGCTGTTTACGAATTGTATGTTGCTTTATGTACTAAGGAATAAATACGTATAAATCAAACTTTCATGGAATTTTTTCTCATTAATAATAAAGTCAATTTTGTACTAATTTAGTTACATTTTACGAAATGAGCTTATTTTATTTAACATTTGTATATACCTTGTCATATAATTAACTAAAGTAAAAAATGTTGGTCCAGGTAAAAAGGGGGTCATATACATGAAAATCAAACAAAAGATTGGTTTTTATACACTACTTTGCTCAAAAATGAGTATCATTTCAAAAGCGGAACAAGAAGAAATCATGACAAAGATAAATAACAACAAAAAAATTAAATATTGATATATGCTCTAAAGCTAAAAGCTAGGTGAAGAATATAGGTTCACCTAGCTTATTTGTTGTTTATATGCCATTTATTGAGGATAAAAATATAATCTTTATTAGAAGATTTTGTCTAATTTTGCGAATCTATTTACAAGAAAAGAATATTTTGTAATAATTCACAAGTAATCATTTTTTTAGTATGTTTGGAAAACGACATTTAGAGTGAAGTAGATCATTTCATACAATTTTGTGACAACTTCCTCTAAAGATCGCATTTGAGGGGAGAATGGTGGAGAAATTTATGAATAAGCTTAATAGTCTTCAATTAAAGATTGATAAAAAAAGAAAAGATATGTTAACGTTAGCTTCAAAAAGAGATTACTCAAGTAAAGAGGTTGTTAAGTGCAGTCAAGAATTGGATAAGCTAATTTATAAGTACCAACAACTAACGTTGAAGAAACAAGAACGTCTATCTTATCAAGTATTTTTCTTTTGGGACAAGCCTATGAAGAAAGGTAATGTGAAATCTGGAACTAAAACAGGATGATTGCATATAGTTGAAGAAGATAAGATTGGATTTACCACTTTACAAACGTTAGAAAAATACTTAAAATAAGTTTATATAATATTAATTATTTTAATGTTTATAATAATTTAAATATTCAAACAAACTCCAATTAATACAATAATTTCACCTCCACATTTATATTTATATATGATGTATTGTGATGAACGTCACAGACTATCTTGCGAAGATTTGGTCAAATAAAGATTGAGATAACGCTTACATTATTCGACATCATATTCAGCATTTTAGAGACTCTCCAAAGAAACTCACCTAGACAAAACTTAAAACCGCCGTAGAATACTCAATACTCTTTTATCGATAAATAAATCTTATTGGACACCTAATAACCCGAGTACCAAGCATAAACACTATGCCGTTTTCCTTTTAACAAATGGTTGATTAGAATTAGGCTCTTTTCGGAAACTTTGTTGTAAATTTTCCTACATTATAACAGTTATAGGCTTTGAGGCTTCGTTCATCATATAACATAATGCCTCGAATACTATAGTACGAAAAAAAGCCTTTTTTATAGACATTATTGTGAAAATAATAACAAAATGTTATGGAGCATTCGTTTGAGAAACGTCAGGTTGGTTAGACAGCAGCATTATTGCTAATTGTTATTCACATTACACTATGTCTCAAATATTATAGCAAGATTTAGACGTACAACTGAATGATGTAATAGAGCTTATTCAAAAAAGCGCAATAGCTTTTTGAATGAACTCATTTATAAATTTTTTAGAGGAGTGAGGGTAACGAATGCACATCGTAGTTTGCGTTAAACAAGTACCAGACACAAAGATTATTAAAATTAATCCTAAAACCAATACGTTAGACCGCCGGAGTGCTCCCGCTATTTTGAACCCGTATGATGCTCATGCTGTTCAAGAAGCAGTCCGCTTAAAAAAGCTAGTAGGTGGGAAAATTACAGTATTATCAATGGGTCCACCGCAAGCAGATGCCGTAATTAAAAAATGTATTGAAATAGGCGCAGATCAAGGATTTTTAATTTCTGATCGGGCGTTTGCTGGAGCTGATACGTTAGCAACTAGTTATGCATTGTCGAAAGCTTTAGAGAAAATTAAGAAAGATCAACCAATAGATTTGGTGTTATGTGGAAAGCATGCCATAGATGGTGATACAGGGCAAACTGGACCAGGAATAGCAAGAAGGTTGGATATACCTCCGATTACAAATGTTATTGAAGTGGTGGAAATTAACCAGTCAGAAGAAACGATGTTAGTTAAAAGGAAATTATCAAATGGATATGAACTCATTCAAACAACTATCCCATCACTCTTAACAGTTGAAAAAGAAATAAATGATATTGAATATGCACCATTACCTAACATGATAATGGCTGCACGTTATTCTCCTATAGTTTGGACTGTTAATGACCTTGAAGATGTAGATCGAAAGCAACTAGGACTAAAAGGTTCTCCGACGATAGTAGGCAAAATGTTTACACCACCTAAGCCAGAAGGTGGAAAAATAATTGAAGGGACAGTTGATGAACAAGTCAATCAAATTATTAATCTACTTTTGGATAAGAAAGAGTTATTTGAAGAAAAAGTTGAAGGATGAAGAAAGCTGCTTGAACTATCAGATAACCTCTAACAACGACTACTTATCAAAGAATGAATAGGGGGAAACGATATGGAAGAAAACAGAGGTGTTTGGGTCTTTATAGAGCAAAATGATGGCAAGATAGAAGGTGTTTCATTAGAACTACTCGGAGCAGGTAGAAAACTAGCAGATAAACTAGATGTTGCTTTGGCAGGGGTTTTACTAGGTGATGGTGTGAAGGAGCTGAGCTCAGAGATATTTGCATTTGGTGCAGATGAGGTTTATGTCATTGATGATCCGATTTTGAAAGATTATCGAACTGAAACTTACATGGATGGGGTCGTGAAAGTTAGTGAAAGATATAAACCAGAGATTTTTCTATATGGTGCAACTCCGAATGGGAAGGACCTTGCGAGTGCTGTAGCAACAGATTTAAGTACTGGGTTAACAGCAGATACAACGATGCTAGACGTAAATGTCGATAAGAGATTATTAGAAGCCAGTCGTCCTGCTTTTGGTGGAAATATTATGGCAACGATTTTGTGTAAGAAGCATCGACCACAAATGGCTACTGTACGCCCGAAGGTTATGAAAGCGCTATTACCAGATTACGGTCGTTCAGGTAACATGATTGAAGAAACGATTGATTTACAGGAAGATCAATTGCGCACAAAGGTATTGCAAATAGTGAAAGATGTGGATAAGAAGGCAGCGCTAGCTGAAGCGCATGTTATTGTAGCCGGTGGCAAAGGTTTAGGTGATGAGAAAGGATTTCAACTCATTCATGAGTTAGCGGATGTAATTGGAGGTACAGTTGGAGGTACTCGTGATGTAGTAGAAGCTGGATGGCTACCACACGAAAACCAAGTTGGACAGACTGGAGAAACAGTAACTCCTAAAATATATTTTGCTATAGGAATATCTGGTGCAATTCAACATGTTGTTGGCATGAAAAACTCCGAATATATCATTGCCATTAATAAGGATGAAAACGCACCTATATTTGATGTGTCAACATATGGAATTGTAGGAGATGCGCTTGAAATAGTTCCAAAACTAATCGAACAATTCAAGAAGGCACGTACTCAGAAGGACGGTGAAGTTAGCTATGTCTGAAAAATTTGATGTAATAGTCGTAGGAGCAGGCCCAGCAGGCACTTCTTGCGCATATACTTGTGCTAAACATGGTTTGAATGTACTTCTTATTGAACGTGGAGAATATCCTGGCAGTAAAAACGTCATGGGTGGCGTGTTATATAGAAAACAAATGGAAGAGATCATACCGGAGTTTTGGAAAGAGGCTCCTTTAGAAAGGCCGGTTATTGAACAACGCTTTTGGATGATGGATAAAGAATCAATGGTTTCCTTTGGATATAAAGGTCTTGAATGGGGGAAGGAGCCTTATAATAACTTTACGGTTTTACGAGCTAAATTTGATCAATGGTTTGCTCAAAAAGCAGTAGAAGCTGGAGCTCTATTAATTAATGAAACCGTTGTGAAAGAATGTATCGTAGAAAATGGTAAAGTTATCGGTGTAAGGACTGATCGACCGGATGGAGATGTATACGCAGATGTTGTTGTTTTAGCCGACGGAGTTAATTCTTTATTAGGAAAACAACTAGGATTTCATAAAGAATTTAAGCCTGATGAGGTAGCGTTAACCGTCATGGAGGTGATTAATCTTCCGAAGGCTAAAATAAATGAAAGATTTAATCTCGAAGATAATCAAGGCTGTACAGTAGAAATATTTGGGGACTCAACTAAAGGGAATTTAGGTACTGCCTTTTTGTATACAAATAAAGATAGTCTAAATTTAGGGGTAGGGACTACACTATCGAGTATGATTAAAGCAAAGATGAAGCCATATGATTTACTCGATTATGTAAAATCGCATCCGATGGTCAAACCTTATGTTGATGGTGGTGAATCTGTAGAATATTTGGCGCATCTTATTCCTGAAGGTGGATATCATTCTATACCAAAAATCGTTGGTGATGGTGTTCTCGTTGCGGGCGATGCAGCACAATTTGTAAATGCAATTCATCGAGAAGGATCAAATATGGCAATGTCATCTGGACGACTTGCGGCAGAAGCAATTCTCCACGCAAAAGAAAGAGATAGCTACTCTGAAGCAACATTGAATGTGTATCGTGAGAATATTTATAACAGTTTTATTGGAAAAGACTTGAAGAAATATAAAGATGCAACTCATACATTCGAAAATAATCCACAATATTTTAAAGAATATTTGCCAATGATGAATAAAGCTGCAAGTAAGTTTTTCACAGTTGATGGAACACCTAAGAAGGATAAACAAAAGGAAATTATTCGAACAATTAGAGGTGAAAAAGGTACATTTAAACTCATGTCTGATATGTATCGTGCGTGGAAGGCGGTGAAGTAATGTCAAATACAATTGAAGATAAACAGTATTTAGTACGTTTTAAAGCAGATACAGAGTCCCACTTAACAGTTTTAGACCACGATGTATGTATCGAAAAGTGTCCTGATAAGTTGTGTACAGTATTTTGTCCAGCAGAAGTTTACAAATGGGAAGATATACGTATGCATGTAGGTTACGAAGGCTGTCATGAATGTGGAAGTTGTCGTATTGGTTGTCCTTACCAAAATATCAAATGGGAATATCCGAAAGGTGGGCACGGTGTAGTATTTAGACTAGCATAATAAGTGAAAAATGATCGACCGTGATTATGATAGTGACCTCGAAAACTATCCCTCTTATATTGTGAAATGAATTATTAAGCCGGGTTAGTACCGGCTTTTTTACATACCCAAAAACCGATGTAATCAACGTCATTGTTCACATTCCGAGGCACGTCTTTACATAAGTATTTTAACGCTTTTTAACCTTAACCACAGTCATTAACGTAACTAGGAACAAAATAGTCCTCTAGCTCTATTTCGATTTCTTTTCCAATTCAATTTGCGAGATATCCTCTTGTTCTAACCTGTGATTTTTTCAATTATTGGGATGATCGTTGTCGCCCTGATCCATGTTTATAAATAGCAAGTGCATTACCTGCGATTAATTAATTGCTAGTTCTAGTAACTAAAGCACCACCACAGTCTTTGTTTATTTGTTTAGATAGTCCATTTAAAACGATATGCGTAAGAATCTTACGTCGATGAGTTGAAAAAGACGCTAAAGAAAAGTGAACTATTCATCGCAATCACGCATTTATAAAGTAGAATAAAGGAATGGAAAGAGCTTCATATCGAGGCGATGTTGCCGGGCGTTGAAAGCTGAAGCATACAATTTCAAAAAATCACGGTATATTGCTCGAATAGTTGGAGCAATATGTAACCGGTGAACATGACGACTGTATTGTTGCAGTGAGCAGGCTATTTGCTTATTGAAGAAAGTATGAGAGCGAGTAAAGGAAAAACCAGCATGGTGTAATCACCAATTGCTGATATTGGAAAAAATAATAATGATAAATAACTAACTTAATCGTTAAACCTAAGGAATGAACCTAAAAGTTGCATTCATGGAGTGGTACTATTGAATAAGTATTATATAGTTGTTTTATTGACATTAGCCATGTTGTTAACACCCCCATTATTGACCTTAGCGGAAGAGTTACCAAAGCCACCTAAAGAATCGAGAGAAGAACTATATCACGATATGTTCCTTAGTTTGCTTTCATCCGAAATTGACAAGCCAATATTAGAGTATTACTCGAAATTAATAAATGAGCCCTCAGTCGTTTACACTTATATGATTGATGTAATTAGTGCTGAGAGGGTTTATGGTTATCGATCATTTAGATTTTATGTCACGTTAGAAGTTCATCCAGTTGTAGGGCCACATATCAGCGTAGGCAAAGATAGACTGAAATTTGATATTAGCGCGGGAAAAGCTGAATTAATTGAGTTTAAGCATTTAGAAACACATCAACTTCCAGAGCATTGGCAGCATATACTTTTAAATCAATAACTATACATTTTTAGTCGGTGATAAACCGGCTTTTTTTGAGTGGGCACTAAAATACGAAAGGAGGTGGTGCAATGTTCGAAATAGGCAAGCAGTTTCCGCCGACAGACGAGGTTGTACGCCTAGCAAAATTTAAGCGGGGCAAATTGTTTTTGACAGAAGACAACACGAACTCTATGAACATGCGTCCGAACTATTAACAGACACACCTTGCTGTGTTTATCCTAATTAGCTAAACAACAATCAATTGGGAAACATCCATTTTGTTATGAAGTAAAGGGGCTATGTAAATAAGTTATGTGTTAGTTTTCACATAATTGAATAAAAAGAGGAAAAGCAGATAAGTTAACCGACTTGTTTATTTGAGTAGTTAATTAAAAGGCAATCAGATTTTATATGTGTTTCTAACTCTTTTGCTAACTCAACAGCCTTGTGGATGGAATGAATAGATTTGATAAGAACCTGAGGATTTTGGTAATGAAACATTCCATCTACGTATGCAGGGAACACTATAACTTTCCATATATATATTTCTGAATTGTTGTCAATAGGTTCACCCTCTAAAGCTATTAGCCAATGAGTAGCCATATTCGTATGATCTACTTGGTCTTGAATTTGCTCAACAAATTTACTACGATCACTCTCGCCCATACAAATACATGATTTTTGATAAAAATCTCGATAATTAGGATGTGTATTCATTTCGCCACTCCTTTCTATCTAAAAAAATCTACATGCTTAAAAGGCTGTGACTATATTATATGACAAAAAATACAATTTTCATATCACATTTTTTAAATTTTCAGAAAAAGTTCACATTTATTATTGTTGTGTAACATAAGCAAGTCATTTAAAATATTTTTCTTGTATATTTTTTACTATTGTTGAAGTTTGATTTGAAACTTGTGGAATTGAATATCCAACAAACAACGGCGATGTAGTAAACCGTGGAATGACTTTAGCGTATATCTCATTTTCTACATAATAGAAAAAAAGATTATAACTATTACAGTTTTTGTGAAAGTGATTTAAAACATAATGAGTTGCTATTTGGATATAATCTGCCATGACTAAATGTTTCTCAAAAGATGGTAACTTGATATTTAATTCAACAAACCCCATTCGAGGAAAGGATGAAATATTGAACAAAACACCATCTTTTGAAGCAATAGGAATGCCTTCGAAATCCTTTATTGAAACATTTTGTGAGTAATCAACATCATTAAGACCTACAATTTGCATATGTGGGTGTCTTAACGATCCACCCGAATATGGACCATGGTTTTTAAAAAATATGACTGACTGATATTCGTTTGTGTTCATTAATTTTATCCAATGCTTTAAGCTGAAGGATAAGAGTCGATACAAATGATCTTTAGAATAAGTTGAAAGTTCTGAGTGACATTCATCGGTTTCAATTATTACGGTTTGATATGCGTCTTTTAGAACTGGATATTTATTCTTTAGTAGAATGATTGACCCATCATCGTCTATAATATTTTCCAAGCTATCACGATCACAGAATGGACATGATGCATTTTTATTTATTATATTTTCTGGTTTATTTGCACCTATAAGTACATTGAATTCTAGGTGTGTATTAGACACAACAAATTCACCTACTTTCTTACTTTTGAGATTCTGCTAGGAAGGAATGCTACTTCTTAGATGTACATAATGGGAATAAAATCTCAACGGTCGTCCCTTTGTTTTCAATACTATGAATCTTTATATGTCCGTTATACATATTAACGATCCTTTTACATACGACAAGGCCAAGACCAGTCCCTTTATCCTTCATTGTAAAAAATGGTGTGAATACTTTCGATAATACCTCTTCCGGCATACCTTTTCCATTATCTGTGATCTCAAGTTTACAGAATTTATCTCTTGTACATAATTGTATTTTAATTCGTCCATCATTCTTTATCGATTCAAGAGCATTTTTTGTTAGATTTAATATGACTTGTTTAATATGATCTTTTGAAAGGCGCACATAAACTTTATGTGTTGGCGTAATAACATCTAGCTCTACATTATATAAATTTGCTTCTGAGCGCAGAATAGGGTCAAGTTCATCTAAAATATCTACTAGGCAATACTTTTCATTTTTTTGAATAGTAGGTTTTCCAAGAACTAAAAATTCACTTGAAATTTCATTAATTCTATTAATTTCTGTTTGGATAACAGAGAAATAATATTGATCTTCTTTGTTTTTATATTTTTCACTTAACAGTTGAATGAGCCCTTTTATACCAGTTAAAGGGTTGCGAATCTCATGTGCAGTACTTGCTGCTAATGCTCCTACCAACTCAAGCTTTTGAGCATCATTCTGTAGGCGTTCAACTTTGGCTTTTCTTTTAAGTAAAATATATTCTCCAAATAAAAATATGATATTAGTAAAAAAGAACGTAAGCCCTATAATTAACAAACTTGTTTGAATGAGCTCTTTTTTCTCCAAAGCTAGAGGTTGAGCTTCTATGACCCAAGGTACTTCATTAAATTGTTCTTTAATTGGGAAAGGTTCGTTAATATTTTTAGCTTGCTTCGTCCCAAATAAAAATGGCTGATTGGAATCAGAAACTTTAATAATCATATTCGGAGTTAACTGATTCATGACATTTTCCATGTAATTAAGACGTAAACTCGCTAATAAATAACCTTTTATTTCATCCTTGTTTTGTGTTATAGGTGTGATAACTACTATGACTTCATCACCACTAACTCTACTAAAAAGGGATTTTGAGATTGTTGTTTTTTTAGTTTTTTGTGCTTCTAGAAAGTATTCTCGATCGTAGATTGGAACATTCTCAAGCATCGCAGTTGAGCCTACTGTGATAACTCCACTTTTATTCACAAAATACAATCCATCAAATCGAGGGTCTTTTTGTTGCGTATTTTGTAAAATTTGTGTTAAATTACTTTCACTCTCATCCAAATTGTTATAGACTAATGCAAGCGTTTCTAAACTAACTTTTGCCTCTCCGATAAAACTGTCTATATGATTTTCATGAAATTTGACAATCTCTTTCGTCTCATCATACAAATCTTTTTTTAAGTCATCTACAACATAGTTAATTACTATCGTAATAATTAATATTGATGGAATGATTACTAATAAAATATATAAATAAATGTGTTTAAATACTCCACGTTTTTTCTTCAAGATATACCTGCCCCTTGTTTTAAACATACGTATAGTATTATATCAAATCTAAAAGAAAAAGCTATAAAATGGTATAATAAAGTGGGTGGAAACAATATTTTGTTTCCACCCACATGTATTTTTTTCGTCTGTTGCAGACTTACCCTAGACGTTTTCCTCATCATCAGGAACATTACCCTCATCATCAGGAACATTACCCTCATCATCAGGAACATTACCCTCATCATCAGGAACATTGCCCTCATCATCAGGAACATTACCCTCATCATCAGGATTACCGGCCTCATCATCAGGAACATTACCCTCATCATCAGGAACATTACCCTCATCATCAGGAACATTGCCCTCATCATCAGGATTACCGGCCTCGTCGTCAGGGTTACCGGCCTCATCATCAGGAACATTGCCCTCATCATCAGGATTACCGGCCTCGTCGTCAGGGTTACCAGCCTCGTCGTCGACATTACCCTCATCATCAGGATTAGCTTCACCAATCGTATCATCATCTACTTCATCTAATTGAAAAGTTCTAAACAAAAATAGAGCGAATTGTGATCGTTTTACTTCGGAATGTGGTGAAAATGTTGATTCAGTTGTTCCTTTGGTTATACCGTTATTGAATAAAATTCCAATCATATCATCGTGACCACTATCTGTTATATCTGTAAATGGTGTCGTTTTATCACCTTCTAAATCAAATGCTCTAACTAAAACAGTAGCAGCTTGACCCCGTGTAAAAGTAGCAGTCGGATTAAAATTCTCTGCTTTTATGAATAATCCAGCTTCAACAGCAGCTGCAATTTCTTTGTAATACAAATCATCTGGGTCTACATCTTCAAACCCTGGGTCCTCAACATCAGTTGTATCCAATTCCATCATTCTAACAAACATTACAGCTGCATGCTGCCTTGAAATATCTTCCCAAGGTTGGAATGTGCCATCTTCATATCCGGTGATGACACCCATATCTACTAAATCGTTAATAGCTGAAACAGTTTCTTCATCCATATTTTCGAGAGAAACATCTGAAAAATTACTTTCAAGTGCCTCTTCAGTCTCTTCTTCTGCTTCAGCTGCTTCAGCTTGATTTCCTCCTCCAATTATCCCTAAGGCTGGACTAACTGCAAAGGATGTAACAAGCATTGAGCCAACAACGACTTTAACAGTAGCTTTTTTTAGGTTTGGAAATCTCTTTTTGACATAGTTCTGTACACTTTCTTCTAAATCATTTTTATCATTATTTTGCTTCGATTCAAATTCTGTTGCAAATTCTGTTCGGTGCTCATTTACATAAACTGTAATTGTTGTGTTGTTTCCATGTGTTTCAACTTCATGTCGTAAAATTTGTACCATTAAAAAAATCACCTCGTCTTGGAGTTAAACAACTACTAAATAGTTTGTAATACGAGGTGATTTTTATACACAATGATCATAATTTAGTTTTTGATTAGCTCTTTTCGTAAACTGTGTTGCTATAGTTCCTAAAATGGAAGATATAAAAGTCATTTTATTCAACAGTCATTGTTTTATAGAAAAAAAGATACCACTAACTATAGTGTGCACGTACATACTTTTTAGTTCGAAAAATAACATTCTATACGAAAACAGTTTGATACTTGCTACATTTTTTACAACAGCGTTGCTTTACATTGTTGTAATTTGTATATCGAGCAAAATTTTATAGAGCTTCGTTATTTTTCTTCTAGCTTCACAAGTTCGTTTGTAATCGTTTCTTGTACTGCTGTCCTAATCTCAGCTGAAATAATGTCTTCTTTTTCAAGTCGACTAATGGCTTCATGCTCCACATATAGAATGTGTTTTTTTAAAGCAGCCATTTGGTTTTCTTTTAATTCAGGGTGTTCCTTAAATAATTGGTTAAGATCTTTCTGTATATTTTCTATATGTGCGTCATAAGTAGCTAATAACTCCTTGTAAACTGGATGAGGGATATATAGTTTAGATTTAACATTATATAGCTCATCCTTTGATGCTTGGTATCGGTATAGTTGGGCTAAATATCTTTCATAATCATCAGAACCTTTTCTAGTAGAAATAACCCCTAGTTTTTTTATAAGTGGCTTAATTGTTAAACCTTGAAATACAAGGGAAAATAGTACAACACTGAATGCCAGAATTAAGATATCTTCTCGTCCGGTAAAGTCACGAGGTAAGCTTAATACGAGTGCAATGGATAGAGACCCTTTTAATCCTCCCCAATTCAACACATGCTTCCAATTTGCTGGGAAATTTCTGACGATTGATAAACTAGTATAGACCGCAATACTTCGACCAATTAATACGATGAGCAATGCTAATCCAATCATACCCCATCTGTCAGTTAGGTCTATTCTTGTTATTTCCAACCCGACCATTAAAAAGACAAGTGAATTGGCAAGTAACGCGGCGACATCCCAAAAATTATTAATATTTAGTTTTGTAGTTGGGCTCATCCCTATTTTTGATCCATAATTACCGAAGATAAGTGAAGCTACAACTACTGCGATAACTCCTGAAGCATGAACGCTTTCAGCTAATAAAAACGATCCGTAAAATAAAATAATACTAAAAATAATTTCAAGGGGATAATCATCAAAATATTTAGTTAATAGTGAGAAGGCAAATCCTAATGAACCACCAATTATAAGTCCTAGTGAGATTACCTTGACAAATTCCCAAGCACCTAGGCCGGCGCCTACCCAACCTTGATCAATATAAGAGAGTAAATAAAATGCAGAAATATTAAATAGAACAACTGCTAAGCCATCATTAAAAAGAGATTCACCTTCAATTACAGTAGCAAGGCGTTTTTTAACACCAACACTTTTAAATATTGATAATACACTTACAGGGTCTGTAGCACTCATTAATGCGGCGAATACGAAGGCCGCAGGTATAGATAAATTTAACAAGTAATGGGATGAAAAACCAATGATAAGGAAAGACAAAAAGGTTCCGCCAAATGCTAATGCAATAATGGGCTTTTTATTTTCCAACAAATGTGTGTATGGGAGTTTCAGTGCAGCTTCTCCTAATAAAGCAGGTAGAAACAATGTAATGATAACAAAGTTGAACACTTCTCCTTCGGTAATAAACTGCTTCAATGGTTCAAGTACAGGGATATTTACTAACCCAATAATAGTACCTACAATAACAAGCGCAATTGGATACGGTTGCTTAAACTTTTTTGCTATTGCAGTTATTCCTGCCGCAAGCATGATTAAAATCATGCCAAGTTCAAAAATGTGGTGCAAGTCTAATTCGTGCATTTCTTAATCCTCCTTTAAAATAAAAAACCTTTATAATAATTGCAACTTTCTTAATTATTCGTTCTTATCCTATCATACTTAGTGAGAAAAATTCACAAAGAATAACATTATTTTCATATGGCTTCAATTATTCGTGTGCATACAGAAGGCATTTATATTTTACAAAATATTCGTAATTTACAGTCTGTTTTTTTCGGAATTAAATTCATATTTTTCGAATAGTGTTTAGAAGGACTTTCATAAACTATGTAGAATAGTAGAAGTGGTTCAAAATAAAAATAAGGTGGGGAAAATATGAAATTTGAAACTTATACATACGAACGCCCTAATATGAAAGAAATTGAAGCCCAATTTCAAATGGCTATTAACAAATTTAAAAATGCTAGTAACGTAGATGAGCAAGGAATTGCGATGAACGATTTTAACAAAATTCGTAATGATGTGCTTTCTATGTTTAACATTTGTTATATCCGTCATAGTATTGATACAGAGGACGAATTTTACAAACAAGAGCAAGATTATTTGGATGAAGTTCAACCGCTACTTCAAGGGTTTGTATCAGATTATTACAAAGAGCTTGTCAATTCTAAGTTTAGAGTTGAGCTTGAGGAGAAGTGGGGTAAGCAATTATTTGCATTAGCTGATGCTGAATTAAAAACATTTTCTCCTGAAGTAGTAGAAGATTTACAATTAGAAAATAAGTTGAGTACAGAATATACAAAGTTAATAGCTTCTGCAAAAATCATGTTTGAAGGGGAAGAACGTACCCTTGCTCAACTAGGTCCGTTTGCTGAATCTACTGACCGAGATATGAGAAAGAAGGCAAACGAAGCACGATTTGGCTTCTACAAAGAGCATGCTGAACAATTGGATGAATTATACGATAAGTTAGTAAAAGTACGTACAGATATTGCTGTAAAACTCGGGTATAAGAATTTTGTTGAGCTAGGGTATTATCGAATGACAAGAACTGATTATAATGCAGATATGGTGAAAAATTTCCGAGATCAAGTGAAGGAATACATTGTACCGTTAGCTACCAAATTACGAGAACGTCAACAAGAGCGCATCGGTGTTGATACTTTAAAATATTTTGATGAGGGTTTTCAATATAAAACTGGTAATGCAACTCCAAAAGGAAGCCCAGAATGGATTATAAATAACGGGAAGAAAATGTATGAAGAATTATCACCTGAAACAAACGAGTTTTTCAATTTTATGATTGATAATAATTTAATGGATCTTGTTGCTAAAAAAGGGAAAGCAAGTGGGGGATATTGTTCATATATTCCAAACTATAAGGCACCATTTATCTTTTCTAACTTTAATGGGACTTCTGGTGATATAGATGTTCTAACTCATGAAGCAGGTCATGCATTTCAAGGATATGAGTCTAGAAATTTTGAGATGACAGAATATAATTGGCCTACTTATGAGGCTTGTGAAATACATTCAATGAGTATGGAGTTTTTCACTTGGCCTTGGATGGAACTGTTCTTCGAAGAAGATACGGAAAAGTATAAATTCTCTCATTTAAGTGAAGCGTTACTATTTCTCCCTTACGGAGTAGCAGTTGATGAATTCCAACATTTTATTTATGAAAATCCAGAGGCTACACCGAAAGAAAGGAAGTTGGCTTGGAGAGAGTTAGAAAAAAAATATTTACCACATCGAGATTATGATGGTAATGAATATTTAGAACAAGGTGGTTTTTGGCAACGTCAAAGTCACATATATCAAACTCCGTTTTATTATATTGATTATACGCTAGCGCAAATTTGTGCTTTCCAATTTTGGAAAAAGTCAAGAGAGGATCAGCAATCTGCTTGGAATGATTATGTTCATCTTTGCAAACAGGGAGGAAGCCAATCATTTACAAACCTTGTGAAAGTAGCAAATTTAAAATCTCCTTTTGAAGAGGGCTGTGTACAATCAGTTGTAGGGGAAATTGATGCATGGTTAAGTGGAGTAGAAGATAAAAAGTTGTAATCGTTGTAATGTGTTTAGAGGCTGTTGATCTATACAACAGCCTCTTTTACAATGGTTGATTTTTTTTCGTACTTAGAGATAAACAAGCATACTAACTTATGCATGTGGCACATTTCTTCTCATTAACAGTTCGCTAATAACCTCAACTTGTTGTTATAATTAACAATAATAAGAAAACTCCATAAGAGAAAAAACCTAGTCTTTGGTGACATTTTGTAAATCATAACAATATGAATATAAGAGAAGTAAACAGAAAAGGAGACATGCGATGATTCAGTTAAAAACATCTAGAGAAATAGCATTAATGGAAAAGGCAGGTGCTTTATTAGTTTCATGTCATAAAGAGATTGCAAAACTAATTAAACCAGGTATATCAACATATGAAATTGACCAATTCGTTGAAAGATATTTAAAGGAGCACGGAGCTACTCCTGAACAAAAAGGATTTCGTGGTTACGAGTTTGCTACTTGTGCATCTATTAATGATGAAATTTGTCATGGATTTCCTCGCAAGAAGCCTCTAAATGATGGAGACATTGTAACGATTGATATGGTCGTTAATTTGGATGGGGGATTAGCAGATTCGGCATGGACATATGCAGTTGGACAAATCAATGACAAAACAGAAAAATTACTATCCGTAACGAAAGAAGCTATGTATAAAGGAATTGAAAAGGCACATATCGGGAATAGAATGGGAGATATCGGTCATGCTATTCAAACATTTGTCGAAAATGAGGGGTTTTCAGTCGTACGTGAATTTGTCGGACACGGAATTGGACCAACTATTCACGAGGAGCCTCAAGTGCCTCACTTTGGTTTACCACATAAAGGTTTGAGGTTAAAGGAAGGTATGGTAATCACTATAGAACCTATGGTAAATGTTGGTACCTGGCAGTCAAAAATGGATGATAATCATTGGACTGCCCGTACGATTGATGGGAGTCTATCAGCACAATATGAGCATACTATTGCAATTACTAAAGATGGACCTCAAATATTAACTGACCAACATGAAAGAACTAATGTATAGCTACATTTTCACTTTATGATGACTATAATGGTTTGTTACAATCTTAAAGAGCTGTTAATAAGTTATATTACAAAGGATATTAACCATATTTAAATATGATTAGACACACTCTTTTAAGAGTCAATTGTAGTGATTAAACTTCAATTATAAAATTTATTTGAGTAAGTTGTGAAAAAAATATTTTGCATTAATTAAAAATAGAGCAGGATACAAGCCTATAATAATATTAACGAAGTAAGACATTGTGCAGTAAAATGAATTCTTCTTATAAATATGGTAAGCAATCAGTGCAAGTAACGATCCAAAGTAAGAAAGTGTACTGAAGAAGAAGTAACCATATTTTGCATCTAATAACTTGAATAGGAAAAAACCGAGTGTTGAACCATTAAAGAATAGAATAATGTAGGAAGTAAATAACAAACATATATGTATGCTCTTCATGTAAACACCTCACCCATAATCATATGAACAAGGTAAAACATCTAGAACAGAAGAAAACACGAATTGAAAAATTAGATCATATTTTCTCTTATATTAAGATTATTCCAAAAAAGTATAACCAAGTGATGAGCAGTAAGGGTGAAGTAGATAAAAAAAGATCTCATAGATTATGAGGTCTTTTTTATATTTTGGATTACAGAAGTATGAAATATTGACTACTAGGTTAGGGATGTTGCGGTTTGAAGTTGAGGACTGCTTGCTTGACATCTATAAAATATTCATAAACTTACTCAAATATATAATAGATTAACAAATATACCCGCTAACTTAGCGGGTATTTATAGAAGCTGTATCGTTGATGTTGGTCGTTGGATGAAAACTCATATACAAAAATTATCTATCGCTTGGACATTTTTCGATGACATTCGTACATACTCCAATCTGCTGTATTAATACTAGAGAAATTGCAACAACATTTGGAAAAGGGTTTTGCTAATGTTGAAATACGTAATAAAGAGTTTGAGGTGATACATGAAAAAGGTAATAGTTAACTAAGACAACAGATGTTAAAAGAGAAATGATTAGATGAAAATAATATAATATTGTTCACAATCAAAACATACATTTACTGTAGTGGAAGCCGGACTGTTACAGTTGTTCCTTCATTCTCTTTGCTAGTAATAGATAGTTCTCCTTTGTGGTCTTGAATAATCTTTTGGCTAATCATCATACCAAGACCTGTCCCACTTTCTTTCGTAGTGAAAAACGGGTTACCGATATTCTCAATAATTGAACTTGGTATACCTTGCCCATTATCTTGTACTTCTATAAGGAGGTTATTACTTGTGCTCGTGCACACTAAGTGAATAGTACCACCTGTTGGCATTGCTTCGATGGAGTTTTTTAATAAATTTATGAACACTTGCTTTAACTGGTTCGCCTCACATGTAAGGAGAGTAGATTTATTTGAATTCTCGTAATGGATATTGACGTCACGTAAATTACACTCTGATTGAAACAGTAAAATGACATCTTCTATAATTGTATTGATCTTTACTTGTTCGTATTTCACTGCCTGTGGCTTGGCTAAAATTAAAAATTCACTAATAATCAAGTTTATTCGCTTGAGTTCATCTAATATTAATTTGGAATAATATTTATACGGATTATTTTTATCACTATCTATAATTTTCATGAACCCTGATATGACTGTTAATGGGTTACGGATTTCATGTGCAACTCCTGCGGCCATTTCACCTACTACTGCCAGTTTTTCAGATTGAATAAGCCGTGCTTCTGTTTCCTTTTTACTACTAATGTCTCTGGCTATGACTGAAATAGCTATGATTACCTGTTGATCATTGTAAATGGGCGATAATGTAATTTCAGCCTCTATTTTCTTCCCATGTTTACCTTCATCACTGAATGGTAATGCAACAATCCTTTCTCCAGATAGGACTCGTTGTAATAATTCATTCCGTTCTTCTCGTTTGTAGGTAATTTTTTCAATGTGAAATCCTACAGCTTCCTCGTAGCTCCAGCCGTAAATTCGTTCAAATGCATCGTTCATCATAATTATAGTCCCGTTAATATCTAATAACAGTATAGCATCGTTTGAATTTTCGAAAAATGATTGAAAGTATTCTTGAATAGATATCAGTTGCTGCTTCAATATTTGCTCGCTATGTTGGGCACTTAACCAGAGCTGCCTCGTATTAATAGCCAAAAAAATAAAAAATATCGTAGTTAATACTGTAAAATAACCGAAATAGATATCTGTTGTGGCCGAAGGAGCTGCAAAATTTTCTTCGTAATTCGTTATAAAGAAAAATATTAGCATGCTGCTAGCAATAGCCCCAGAAAAAATGATGGGTAGAACCTGATGATAAAGAGTGGTGACTATGATCCCAAATATGATTAGAAAATAGTTCCCACTGTTTGGTGAGAAGAAGTTTAAGACAAAAAAATATGTGAACAATGAAATGATGATTACATACATCGTCAAAGTTGGATTGGCAGCTAGGATTATAAAGCTATATATTAAAAAAAGTAGGGCTAGTCCAATAAGCATGATAGTGTGAAACTCATTTATATAAATGGAGATAGCAATTTCTATTGCGTAAACAATGGCTAGCAATTTACTTAAAAATTTGTTCCTATTATGAATAAAGTCTTGTACATTCACTCGTCATCAGTCCTATTTATATAAGTATCTTAATATTACCATAATTATGAAGTATAATGATATGAAAAATCTAAAATTTCTAATAATTACGAAAGAAAAAATATATCTACTAATTTATACAGCAAGTACAAAGTGTTGTAAAGTTTTTTTTACACTGTAATTTTTTAGAAGTTTTCTAGTTAACGATGGTGCTTTTATTATTAAATTTTGAGTCTTAAGAGAGACTCGGTAGTCACGAAAGTTGATAGCTTGCTCTCGTATTTTTTTAGTGTTAAAGGAATTCAAGTGAATTGGGCAAATGTTGGCTGCTTGGCATAATAACTGCATATATAGTTTTAGTAGAGGTTTTTTTTCGCAATGATTGTTGTTTATCAAACTAAGAATAAACACGTAAACAACTAGCATTCGTTGTATCTTTTCTGCTCTAATGACCTATAAAAATCATATCATTGACATCAATGACTAAGATGCAGGATGTAAAAATCAATAGAAGTTACGAAAGGCTGTTTTCGCATTAATTATTGCTTCCCGTTATAAGAGTTGTACAGAATATAACTACCGGTAGGGGCATCTTTTCTTCTATAAACTAAAAAATCATGTCGTGTACACATCAGTAACTCAAATGTAAGTTGAAAAATTAAAGAACGTTTATGAGAAGATCCTTACGAAAAGTGCCTAATAAAAAAGAGAGGGAGATATGATGGATAAACATAAAGAACTTAGGAAACTTCTTCTAGAACTAAATTTAGATGGACTTCTTATAACTAGTGCTCAAAATAGGAGATATATAACAGGTTTTACTGGTTCGGCTGGAGTTGTACTTATTTCAGCAGATGAAGCTAAGTTACATGTGGATTTTCGTTATGTAGAGCAAGCGACCAAACAGGCAACTGGGTTTGACATTGTTAAACACAAAAGTAACACGATAAATGAGATCACTAATAGCGTGTCGATGCAGTCGGAGCTTATGGGTATTAAGAAGTTAGGATTCGAACAAGAGCATCTTTCATTTGGTGCATATAAAAAATATGAAGAAACACTTTCCCCTCAGCTAGTTCCAACATCAGGGATTATTGAAAAGTTAAGAATGATAAAAACAGATGAAGAAATTGATACGATTAAAACAGCAGCGAAGATTGCTGATAGGGCATTTAATCATATACTAAATTATATACGCCCAGGTATTAGCGAGAAAGAGGTAGCTAATGAATTAGAAATATTTATGCGAAAGCAAGGAGCAGACTCATCATCATTTGATACGATAGTAGCATCGGGGTATCGGTCTGCATTTCCACACGGTGTTGCCAGCCCAAAGATTATTGAGTATGGAGAGATGGTAACGCTAGACTTTGGAGCTCTTTATAATGGATATCGATCAGATATTACTCGTACGATTGCTATAGGTGAGCCTGATGAACAATTAAAAGAAATTTATTCTATCGTTAAAGAGGCACTGTCGTTAGGTGTAAAAGGAATGAAGCCAGGTTTATCATGTAAAGCGGGTGATAAAATTGTTAGAGATTACATTACTGAAAGAGGTTATGGAGAGTATTTTGGTCACGGGACTGGTCATGGTCTTGGTTTAGATTTACATGAACTTCCTTTTTTATCAACCATAGCTGATCATGTTTTACACCCAAACATGATTATAACTGTAGAACCTGGAATTTATATTCCTCATCTTGGTGGCGTAAGAATTGAAGATGACATTGTCATAACAGATAACGGTAGTGAGCGATTAACACATTCAACAAGAGAGCTAATTATTATATGATAGGAAAAAGATTAACAATAAAAAATACCGTATAGAGAGAATGTTCTCTTCTATACGGTACAAATTTAGCATTTAATCTTCCATTCTATTAAGGAGAGGCTTTAGTGAAACTTTGTTGCTAAAATTATAAAAGCTAGATGGTGTTATATACGACTGTCATCGTCTTATTATAAAAAAAGGCGACACGTATACTAGTTATATATATTGTTTTTCTTAGTTCGAAGCTGCATTAATTATTCACTTACTTCATATTGTTGTTGTGAGATGCTACTAAAAAGTTGATTTTAGTATTTAGACTTATACAATTTGTTTCTCTACTGGCTTAACTGCTATTTTTTCTGCTTTTATAACTGTGTGGAACTCTGTAACACCTTCCTTTTCGAGCAGTAAATCAGCGATTAGATCTTCAAGCTGTTCTTGGATGACTCGACGAAGTGGTCGAGCTCCAAATTGAGGGTGATAGCCTAATTCAGCAATTTTTTCAATTGCTTCTGGTGAAACAGTTAATATTAAATTTTGATCCTTTAATGTTTGCTCTAGTTCTGAAATTAATAGCTCTACTATTTTTTGTAACTGTGCTTTTTCCAATTGATTGAATTCAATAATGCTATCAAATCTGTTCAAAAATTCTGGTTTAAAGAATGAACCTAACGTATTTAGAATGTTACTTTCTTTAATAGCATCAGTCCCGCTATGTTCAAAGCCTACTGTAATAGTTTTATGTGTTGTTCCAGCATTGCTGGTCATAATAATTACTGTATCTTTGAAGCTAACTGTTCTACCTTGGCTATCAGTAAGACGGCCATCTTCTAAAATTTGAAGAAACATATGTTGCACATCAGGGTGTGCTTTTTCAATTTCATCTAATAAAATGATACTATAAGGATTTCTGCGGACTTTTTCTGTTAATTGACCTGCATCTTCATGCCCGACATATCCAGGAGGTGAACCTATTAATTTTGACACCGAATGTTTCTCCATAAATTCACTCATATCGAAACGAATCATCATATCCTTAGAGCCAAACAATTCTTCTGCTAGAGTTTTTGTTAGTTCTGTTTTGCCAACACCTGTTGGACCTACAAATAGAAATGATCCAATTGGGCGATGTTTTGCTTTTAGGCCAGCTCTGCTTCGACGAATAGCTTTTGCAACCTTCTTTACAGCTTCCTCTTGTCCAATTACTTTTGATGATAAGTTTTTCTCCAAGTTCTTCATTCTATTATGTTCATCTTGTTGTAACTTCCCAACAGGGATACCTGTTTTTTCTTCAATGATTTCTTGAATAACTTCCGTATTTACCAATGCTTTCTGTACATTATTTTGATCTTTTAGTTGTTTTTCTAGCTTGATTTCTTCGTGTCGTAAATTTGCAGCTTCTTCGTAATTTTCTTCACTTGCTGCAATCTCCTTTTCTTTTGTTAATTGAGATAGACGATCTTGTAGAGCTTGTTCATCGGTATGACCAAACTCTAAATTAATTTTCGATCCTGCCTCGTCAAGTAGATCAATTGCTTTATCAGGTAAGAAGCGATCTTGGATGTAACGATGTGATAAAGTGACACATTGTGTGATTGCTTCATCAGTATATTTCACATGATGGTAATCTTCGTACTTTTCTTTAATACCATGTAATATTTGTACCGCCTCATCATTTGTTGGTTCTGCTACAGTAACCGGTTGAAAGCGTCGTTCCAAAGCAGCATCCTTTTCAATTTTGCGGTATTCATTAAGTGTTGTTGCTCCAACTAATTGCAACTCGCCACGAGCAAGTGCTGGTTTTAGTATATTACCTGCGTCCATAGAGCCTTCGGCTGAACCAGCACCAACTAATAAATGGATTTCATCAATGAAAAGAATAATATTTTTCCTTCTTTGAAGCTCTCCAATGATTTTTTTTATACGATCTTCGAATTGACCACGCACACCAGTATTTGCTACTAAAGATGCAACATCAAGTAAATATACCTCTTTATTTAACAGTTTAGGCGGGACATTGTTGTCAGCTATTTTTAGCGCTAAACCTTCAGCTATTGCTGTCTTACCAACACCCGGTTCACCTATGAGTACTGGATTATTTTTGTTGCGTCGATTTAGAATTTCAATTACTCTATTTATTTCTTTGTCTCTACCGATAACAGGGTCAATTAAGCCTGCTTTGGCAGCATGTGTAATATTGCGTCCAAATTGATCTAATAATCCTCCGTTGCCCCCGTGTTGAGTTTGTTTTCTATGTGCTTTGGACTCAGGTGATGATTGAGAACCTTGAAACATATGCTCAAAAGGGAATTGCGAAAATCCTTGGAAACCAGAAGGTGTATTTAATTTATTACGTTCATTAATAAAGCATTCTTGGCATAAAGGTAATTGTTCCTGGTTACCGTTTATGTTTAGTTTTACTACAATAGCAGCTTCTTTATTTTTACAAACTTGACATTCCATAACATAAAACCTCCACTTTTTAAAATTTAGTGTTATTAATAAACTCTGATATCAGTTGAAATAAAATTTAGGTTAGACTTTGACTAACTTTGACTTTTAATATAAAAAATAGACCGATTGAATCGGTAGGTGTTTGACTAACTTTGACTTAATTATACTCTGACCTTTTTTGACATTCAACTATTTTGTCTTGATTTCTAATAATTTACTTAAGGTCCATAAATGTTATTGGAAATGTCGTTTTAGAAAACATGTGTGAACTTATACTCATTAGCATGAACAACGGTAGGGATTGATTGTCAATTTAAGCTAAGTCTCTTCTCGTAAACTTTGTTGCTTTTTTTACTAAAAATGGGTAGAAAAATAAGTTTTTGACAACTCAATTATTTTAAAAGTAGAAAAGGTGCCACGAACGATCAATATTTACATGTTTATATCTAAGAACGAAAAGCAACAATCAATGCGAAAACAGCCTAAACGAATAACCTAAAGATTCTAGTTAAAGAACTGGATGTGTAAAGGCAAAACAGCTGATAGTCGTGCACTAAATGTGGATAATGGGGGATGTAGGAATAATTTAGGAAATTATCATCATACTAACATCAAAGGAATAAATATGTAATTCATTATTAGTCAAGCTCATTTTTCTTTTAAGTTTTTAGTACTTCAAAAGAAAAGGCACTATTGGAAGCGTGTTTAGTTCTTATTAGGAAAAGCCACAATTAAAGCTAAAACAGCCAAAAAAATTAATAAGCAAATGAGGCACATGATGAAAGAGGGACTCAGTACATTTCAGGTTGCTATAATGGTTTTTATGATACAAACAGGCATTGATCAATTAAGTTTACCACGTTATACTGCAGAAGCATTTGGGACAAATGGGTGGATTGGAATTTTAATATTTTCTGTGCTTGTCATTTTGAATTTAATACTTATAGCGTTAGTATTTCGTTTTGGAAAAGATAAAACCATATTTGAAATATTGGAAGATGTAATATCACCAATTCTTGTAAAGCCACTATATGTCTTTTTGGCTTTGTTGTGGAGTACAACTGGGGTCTTAGTTTTAAAGTATTATGACTTATTGTTACGTACCTTGTATTATCCAACTATGCCCTCACTTTTATTTATTATCTTTACTTTAGTTATTACATATTGGCTAGTTAGAAGTGGAATTTACCATATCGGGAAAACAACTGTTGTATTTTTTGGGCTTACAATATGGATTGTGTTGTTGTTTTTCTATCTAACACCTGAATTTAGAATTTTAAGATTTACACCCTTTATTTTTGAAGGGGAGAAAAAGATTATTGATGGCGGTTTTGGTGTGTTAGATGCATTTTTAGGTTATGAGCTAGTTATTTTAATCATCCCATTTATGATGAAAAAGAAATCAGCTTTTAAAGCATTGATATTCGGGAATATCATTACAACATTCATTTTTCTTGTAAATAGCTTTGTTGCTTACGGTTATTTTAGTTATGACCAATTGGTAAATGACACATATCCATTCATCACTATGATTGAATATTTTCAATTGCCTTTTTTTCAACGCTTAGATGGATTTATTGTTAGCTTATATTTTCTAAGAGTATTGATAACTATCGTTGTTTATTACTGGTCTGCAGATTTAGTACTTAGACATGCTGTTCCATCAATTAAGCCTCGTTATACGCTCTTATTCTTAATAATTTTAACTTTTTGTTTGTCCTTCATACCAAATCTCTCAAGAGAGTTAGATCAATGGGATATTTGGTTAGGACTAATAGAAGGAGTGGTATCGATCGCTCTGCCAGTTTTTTTATTATTGTTACTTAGTATTTCTCACATAATAAAGAAAAGAAAAGGTGTATCATAAAAACTCATTTTCAATTGTCAATAGAAAAAACGAGCAGCTATTTAAAGCGCTCGTTTTTCAACATCAACTAGATTAATTTCAAACCATTTTCGATGAGCTGAGATATTGACTTTTCTTCACTTTTTAAGCGATGTAAGTCTTTATGAATTTTATCTTGTGCTTTAGGATTCAGATCATTTTCAGCTAGAATTTCTAAAATTTCTAATCGTAATAACCAATCATTTGGAAATTCTTTATCTAATTGATCTATCACTTCAAGTAAAGCTTCAGATGAGTTTGTATTATGACTGTTATCCTCTCTTATTTCACGTACTTTTGTATATAAATGATCTAATGGGCTTAAGGAGTTAGTTATGTTAGAATTCACTTCTTCAGCCTCTACCATGCTTTCTGATGAAAAATAAGCTTCAGGATCTGCTGCACCAGCATAAACAGATGTAACATGTGATCCGACCGCCATATCATACATACCCCAATCTGGTTGGAAAAGTGTTTGATTGTCATATGTGACTGAAGCATCTTTGAAACGAATGAGAATTACTTTGCTGTTCTTTCTTATCACTTCATGAACTATTCCGGTAACGATGACGCCGCTTTCATACTGTAGTGTTGCTTTCTCATCAGTAATAATTCCATGCTGCTCTAATTCAACATCAGAAAAGTCTTCTAAAGGTTTATCTTCTCCTTTTAGCTTTCCAACTGGAGATCCGAAGCCATCAGCATGAACATCTTTCCCATGATTAGCAAGTTGTTTGTCATCATATGATAAGATAGACTGACCTGACGTATTTAAATAAACTGCTTCTTGTTTTTCATCCTTAATTAGTTTTGAAACAGTCCCAGTCAGCTGTAAGCCTGAACTATACTCAACTGTTGCTGTTGCACCAGATTGTACAGCTTTTTCTAGACTCTCTGTGCCGCCGACATAAAATGCCATCCGCTTTGCATATTGTTTAACAGCATCAATTAATTGATCAAAATCTTCGCAAACAAACAGTTGAGGCTGTTTTGTTGTGATATCGAAACCAGTTGAAATAACATGATCTAGATCAAATGGAATTTTTTTAACTTCATCTGTTAAACAACTGCTACTCTCTCCAACTGATGATAGTAGGCCCGCACCATATATTTTAGGGTCGCTGATGCTTCCTATTAGTCCGTATTCTACTGTCCACCAGTAAAGTCGTGATATTTCTTCAGCTTCAGAGATTTGTGTAACAGCTTTCTGTTTTTCTTCAAGATTTCTTTCAGCTTCAGCAATTTCTTCTTCAGTTGTGCTTCCTTTTTCTAATAAATTTGATAATGTACGAACTGCTTCAAAAACGTCATGTTCTTCCTTTGTTGCGATAGCTTTCCGCCCAATTTCACCAAAGGTTTTGACGTATTCAGCATATTTTTTATCACAAAGAATTGGTGCATGTCCTGCGGCTTCATGAATAATATCAGGAGCAGGTGTATATTCGATATTTTCTAATTTACGAATATCAGTTCCGATCGGGAGTAGCCCATGAGCTTGGAAGTCAAAGAAAATTACTCCAGGAATATATCCATCTATTGCAACCGCACCCCAATTAAATGGCTGAAGGCTATTATGCATTTCTTCCACTCTTGGTATACGTTCAATGTTCATGCCTGAGGCTGTTACACCATTTGTATAAGCTTCGTGAGCGACATCTTTAAAGAAATTTACATTTTGTCTCATCACATAACGCCAAACAGCGTGATTAATAGGAGTGTACGCATCGTACTGCTGTTCAATAACATACTCTCTTAAATGAGCTGGAATCTCGCTTTTTTTTACTATATTCATTGTTATTTCCTCCCTTACAAATAAAAAGTTATGAAGTTATTTGTGTCAAAATAGTGACGGTTAATATTATATCACACAAACGCTTTTAAGCTGTTGTGTGATAAAGAAATTTTATATTTCTTTACTTATTAAATAATGTATACACGAAAACATAAGATAAATGCTTCATTTTAGGCTATAAATACTGGAACCTTCTTAATTAATTTAAAATTATATATACGTTAGAATTCGTGTTATTTAATGATTAATATAATATTTCAATATTTAATAAAGAAATCCTGTTTTGTATTCTAATATTTTTGAATAATTAAAAATTATACATATTACTTTTGAATTTTGTGTGATTTATTGATTATACTAATTTTACCAAAGGATATATGGTATGATATGAAGAGATCATTTAAGAATATTGTTGCTTTGTTAGTTATAAAAACATAGGGGAATGGGTATGTCAGATACGATACATTTGACAAAGGACAAAAAAATGATATTGGGATGGTTGTTATTTGGCATTTATTTTTTGATGCTCATTTACGTGATGTTCTTTGGATTTTCTAGAAGTAGTTATGAAGAAGCTTCGTACAATCTTATTCCATTTAAAACAATAGCTAATTATGTGAACAGTATTGGATACTATAATACAAGTGTAATAATGATAAATCTAATTGGGAATGTCATTGTTTTTATTCCGTTCGGATTATTTTTGTCTTTATTAATCCCTAACCTGCGAAAAAGCAGTTTGTTAATTTTAGTATTCATATGGTTGATTGGCAGTCTAGAATTACTTCAATATGTTTTTAGCCTAGGTAGTTTAGATATTGATGACATTTTGTTAAATACAGTGGGTGCTTGGCTTGGATTAAAGGTGTTTCTAACAGTTAGAATGGCATTGAAAAATTAAAGATAATAATGGAAGGAGCTTATTTCATTATGGTATCTATTACTCAATTCGCCCCACATAGCTTAATAGAAAAAAAGGGTTGCTTAGCAAATTTCTTTCGCGATCATGACTTTAATTTCGAGTTTATAGAAGAGAGCAGTAAAGGTAGTAGGTCTTTAATTGATGATACAAACCTTCATAACTTGCATACATTAACAAGTGAAGAACTTGTTGCATTACAATGGAATGAAGAATTAATCGAAACTGCTATACAAAATGTCATGAGCTTAGTAAACAAATATATTTATGTCGAAAACGTAGAAATAACAGTAGTCCCAGCTCTTACAAAACCTCATCATATACCTCAGTCACTTCGTATTTTTGCCTATAAAAATCATCATGGTAATATACTCATTTCCGTTCCACCAAACCCAGATATCGATTATTTAAAATACGTGTTAGCACACAGAGCTTTTTACTCTTCTCCACAAAACCCAGTTAATCAATTGAAAGGCAATTTTACTTTAGCTGATTGGTTTAAACTGGAGGGGGCAGCACAGTATTTTAGTCTATCCTTCTTTGAAGATAAAAGATGGTGGGCTTACGACACAATAGATGAAGAGAGATACTGGGCTAGTGTGAAAGGGTTGCTTCAGTCAACAGATGTACAATTAAATAGGAAAATTTATTATGGGTATTATGACGATGATGTACCTACATATACTGGGCAGGCATTTGCTCATAATACCGTTACCTCTTATATAGAGAAGTACCCTATTAACTCTTTTACAGAGTTATTTAATATTGATGTACAACATATATTTGAAATTTATAAGGACCGCCTTTCACAATGTAATATATAATCGTAAGCTAACTTGAATAGTGAAGGATTTTTTTTAAAACTTTGCTGTGATAATGTGAATGAGTTTTATGAAAGTTCAATATTCGTTGTTAACGATTTAATGAAAAGCAACTAACAATATACAAAGCACCTTAACGAAAAATAACGAATGGCAGACCTTGGATAGGTGTGCCATTCGTTATTGTAACACTTTAAAGTTGCTGGGATCAGTCCCCAATTAGTTGCTCACGTCATCCTGATTAAATTTACCTATGTTTCGTATTTTTACATCTGATTTAATTGTGACGTCAATTTCTGGATACACTTTATCCCAATCAAGGCTTTTCCACTCTTCATATGTAAGGCTATTTCTAATTTTTTGCCCTAAGCCTATCACGTCAACATTATTCTTTTGTAGAAATTCCATTACAGCCATAGTTTCTTTATCAACAAGCTCTTTTATTATTTTTTCTAATTTCTTTTGTTCTTTAGGTTCTTCAATATTCAAGTCACCGGTATACTCTTCTAAAGAACCAGTAACATGGATATCAATTTCTACTGAAAAGTGATCATCTTCTTTTTTGGTAATATGTATTTTATGTTTGTTACGTACATATGAAAGGTGAATATGATCAGCAATATCCCCCTCCATTAAATCGATATCAAGTAAGCCTTTACGAAAGTTTTCTCTTAAAAAAAATAAGTAGACAGCTTGTTTTCTGGAGATTGTCGTAATTAGTTTATCTTCATTAAACAAGGCAAAACTGTCAAACTCAATATTATTTGAAGTTGCTGAAAATACTGGTAAAAAGGGGTCAATGCCATCATCAAAGTAAGATCTAGAAAATTGATATAAATTAACAGATGGAAAAACAAATGTCTTTTCGAATTTATTTAACATTGTATCTAAATATAAACCTAAGTTAGGTTCTTTTTCTAATTTCTTTGTAATGATTTGATCTGCTTTTCCTTTTGTTACAGCTAGCTTGACTCTAGAGCCAATGCTAGGATCTCGTAATGCTGTATGAATAATCGGTAAAATTCCTTCTTTTGCTAGTTCATCACCAAATAACATAATTTCAAGCTGACCATTTACGATCTCAAAGCTTGATTGCGCCATCGTATCGATTTCAATATCCTTCGTCGAATTCCCAGATGCTTGTAGTGTTTCAAATACGTTTCCAGTTTCTGTAGCTCGTGGGTATAAGGCTGTAACATCAAGATAAGCATCCTCCTCTTCAGAAAGGTCATAACCTATTGCATTTATCATAGCTAAGTCATCAATTCCATAACTACTATAACAGCCACTTAATATGACAATACATATTGTTACAAAAAATATGTTACGCATTTTTTTTCCTCCTCATATGTGTGATGCTTATAAGTACTATAAGGATAATTGGTAATAAAATAGCTATTCCGATTTCAATTCTTGCAAGTATTGTTAAGACTAATTGAACCTCTCTTATCAATGTCAGTTTCAAAGAAATTATAAACGTAACGATTAACAATAATGCAAATGAACGACTTGGCTTTATTTTTGGTAATGCGTGCTTTAAAGCTTCGTTTGCTGACCAATAATACATAACTACAGTAACTAAAACAGATAAAGAAGCTAGATTATACAGAAAGCCTTCAATTCGTTCCACAAATGGAAATCTAATATAATCTAACAATGTCAACGAAGGAAATGTTTCATTTCTTAAATAATCAAAGCTAAAATAACCAAAAGATACAATGCAAACGAAGAAGTAGACCATCGTTGTAATAACATTTGCGTAGAAAAATGCTTTTACTGTAGATCTCTTTACAGCCAAATAAGGAAATAAGAGCAAGATAATTTCATACCCTAAAAAAGCAGTAAACACGCCACTACCACCTTCAACTATTTTTTTGCTACCTTCAAAAATAAATGGCGTAAATCGAAAAAACTTAAATTCAGTAAGGTGGAATAATAATAAAGGTACAGTCCATATTGATAAAAAAAAGAAAATAACAGTTGCTTTACTAATATGATAAATTCCTCTCGTTACGAGCCAATACGTTAATAATATCGATAAAAAGACATATCCTGTAAATGGCATCGTAGGATAATATAACATTCTCAACAACATTTCAAAATCCTTTGCGATAACAACTGCCAATGTACCCCATTGAAGAGCTAAAAGGAGATAAAAAGGTCGCAACAATGATATTGGTAAAGCATCCTCAAATATGTTAAATATCGATCTCCCTTTACCGAAGTGAAAAACGAGACTAATGAGTACTATATTTAACATGACAATTAAGGAGATAAGTAAAACTCCAATCCACCCATTAGTTCCAAAAGCATCAGCTGCTACACGAGGTAAGCTGAATAAAATAATCCCTGATTGAACCATATGGATAAGTATAGCTGTTGGAAAAGGTTGGAGTTTTTCTTGCATTCATAAGTCCCCTTTTCTTACAAAATCTTGTTGTTAAAGCTACTCTCAACTAGCTTTCGTTATTTTAATTTTTTTCTTGTATCATTTATAGGGCTACTTATGTTAGGGCGGGTATTAAAAATACTAAGAGGCCCTCTAATGATTGTATCTTTCCAACCACTAGGATTTGTTGGTGAAATAGGCCAAAAATAAGGTGCTTTTAAGTTAGTTAATCCAGTTAGGTGAATAACTAAACAAGCTATGCCAAATACAATACCTAAGTTACCTAACAAACCAGCTAATAAAATAAAACCAAACCGAATAATTCTAATAGAATTACTCATGACATAACTTGGTATGACAAAAGAAGAGATAGCAGAAATTGAAACAGCTATAATTAAGATATTACTTGTAATACCAGCGTCTACTGATGCTGATCCAATGACAATTCCACCAACAATGCCGATTGTTTGACCAATCTTAGTCGGTAGACGTGCTCCAGCCTCTCTTAATAGTTCAATGGTAAATTCCATTAACAATGCTTCCATTATTGGTGGGAAGGGAACATTACTTCTTGATGTAATTAAGCTAATTAATAGTAAGTCGGGTACCATTTCATAATGATATGTAGTTATTGACACATACAGAGCTGTAAAAGAAACAGTTACAAATAAAGCAAAGAGTCGTAGCAACCTTGTGGCAGATCCCACAAGCCAACGTTGGTTATAATCATCTGTTGACTGAAAGAAATCAAAAAAGCTCGTTGGAGCACTGAACGCATAAGGACTGTTCTCCATCATGCCGACAACTTTACCTTCAGTTAGTTTAGACGAAATGACATCTGGACGTTCAGTCGTGTGAAATTGTGGAAAAGGTGAATTTGGCGATTCATCGATTAGTTGCACGAGCATGTTAACGTCATAAATAGCATCAATCTCTATGTTTTCGATTCTTGTCTTAGCATCTTGAACAATTTGTTGATCAGCAATGCCATCAATATATAATAAATACACGTTACTTTTTCCTATTTCACCAACCGAAAGTTTTAGTACTTTTAAATGAGAGCTTTTCACTCTGCGTCTAATTAGGGATAGATTTGTATCTATTAGTTCATTTAATGCATCATGTGGACCCGTTATAATTGTCTCAGATTCAGCTGTTTGAATCGCGCGAGTTTCTAACTTCGTAGCTTCGAATATATACGTATTATTTTCGTGAAAAATTACAGCATTACCATCTAAGATTGCTTTTACTACTTCTTTATTTTCGTTACTTGGCTGAAATTGGCTTTGCTGTAGAAACGAGTGCACTTCTTCAGGTTCGAGATCTTCTAATTTATCAATTACATCGCTGTTTAATGTTTGTTTGTCAACCATATACTCGAAATATATTAGCCTTACATTTACTCGCTTACAATATTTCTTAGATATGTCAGTACAATCCGTAAATTGCTGCTCAATATGTGAATAAGTAGGTTCAGGGTTACTATCATTCATTTCTAGTTCATTGTCGGATGTCTGCTTCTTAGCTGTGTCATTTTTCATCCGCTTTTTAAAAAAAGTAAACACTTTATCACCCCGAATTTATAGTATTTTCTAAAATATGTGAACAGATTAGTTTTAATTGATGTTTTGTCCTTAGTATGGACTTCTATAGATTCTCTATTCCAAGATAGGATTTACCATTATGTCATTTAAGAATTTGGATTAAATATTTTGTTTTTGACGTAAATGAGATATTCCTAATGTTAATAAGAGTAGGGTAGGAAGTAATACTGCAATGATTGCTTCAGCAAAACCTAGTCCGAGTAACCACTTATCAACTTCAAGAGAGCCATTAACAAATAGTGATATACAAAATGAGACGATGATTAAACTTAAAATCGATTTTCTAGGAGAAATCTTTGGAATAGCTTGTCTAAGGACTTGATCAGCACCCCAATAAAAAAAGATAACAGTGATAATCACTTCTAATATAAAAAAGTGAAAAACAAAGCCTTCAACCCTTTCGATGAATGGAAACTCCAAATATTCAAGCATAGTTAGGATCGGGAATTTATCATTTAACAATTGTCGATAGCTAAATAAGCCAAAAGCAACAAAACATGTACTAACATAGACAAAAGTGACAATAGCATGTCCGAGCAATACTGATTTTACAGCTGTTTTTGGTTTCAGCATATAAGGTATAAAAAGAAGGGTTAGCTCATACCCTAAAAAAGCCGATACAACTTGTATCCCACCTTTGAATAGCTCTTTGTCACCTTTAAAAACGAATGGTGTTAATCTTGTAAATCTAAACTCGGGTAGGAGAAATCCTAGTAATAATGTCATTAAGATGACAGCGAAGAAAACAACTGAAGCTTTGGCGATGTGATAAATTCCTCTTCGAACGAGCCAATAAGTAAAAAAAAGAGACATTAATACATATATGTATGCTGTACGTGTTGGATAAAAAAATAAATTCAATTGCAATTCGAAATCTTTTGCTATTAAAACTCCAAGAGTGCTCCATAATAATGCTAAAAAAAGATAAAATGGTCGCAATAAAAATTGTGGGAGTCCTTCATCCAAAATCTTAAAAATTGATTTTCCATTGCTATAAAAGAAGACTAAACCAATTGCTAATATGTTCACTACTACTAGCAGAGATACAATTATTACCCCAATCCATCCATTCGTCCCAAAAGTCTCAGCACTGATACGAGGTAAAGTAATGATGGTAATTCCAATTTGTATCATATAAACAACGATAGTGACTTGATAAGGATGAAGTTTTTCTTGCATGTTGTATCTCCTTATTTTGTTACATGTTTTATTGAGCTTTGATTAGTATTAGCAATTGAGCTTTAACTATTCAAAGAACAATTACGATGTATAATCTAAACAATATAGGTGAAACGTGCATTTAGAGGAGTAATAGAAAATATATTGGAAGTTTAGAAATGCTGCTATGTGTTATAGGTATTTTTCGTAAACTTTGTTGTTATTTTTTCATTTACATTTTAGTAACTGATGTGTTTAATATGACCTTCATCATCTTTGAGAAGAAAAGATGCCCCGAACGAAAGTAATATTTGTGTTGAGCTCTTTTTACGAAAAGCAACTATTAATGTGAAAAAACAACCTATAACAAACACCTAAAAATAGACTAAGAAAATTTTTGGTAGGCATAGGGGGATGTCCATACCGATTATTGACTACATACATATAATAGATAGAAGCGGAAGGATGCTGTTAAATATGTATAGACAGTTACCCTATGTTAAAAAGTAGCTCTTTGCATCGGTATTAGGCTAGCTTTTTAGAATGGGTAATAATCATCAATATAAAATCACAGTATTTGAGTATTGATAAATCTTTTCTAGTATTGCTATTTATCCTTCTCGCAAGATTTAGTTAGAAAGGAGGAATAAATATGCTACATGAAGAACACATCAGTAATTTAACAAATAGGTACTATTATCAACCAGTTAGAGTGATGGGAGTTGGCGGCTGGAGTTATGATGGAGTCATCGAAGGTAGGACTGGAACGGGTTTATTTGTTCGTGGTCGTGGTGGAAGAAGGTTCTTTCCATTTCGGGCTGTCGCAACGATCTTTTTGTTGAGTGCACTATTCCGTCGTCGCCGTTTCTAATTTCCACATACTAAAAGGCTATATTCCCATTGATTGTTGTTTTTCGTATTTAGAAATAAACACGATAGGCATCTTTTTATCTACAACGTTAACTAACAACCACTTATTTGGTACTATTGTGAAAACAATAGCAACAAAGTTACGAAAAGAGCCTAATAAAATTAATGTTAGAGGGCATTAATCCCACAGTCAAGATAACCTTTTGTATTCAATATATATTGATTGTGGGGTCCGCCTAACATCTAAAAATATGTTAGGAGATGAATAAATCAGTTGTTTATCTCTAATTTATAGCATTTTTTGGTTTTGAAGCTTTTTGTGAATCTTACTAAGGAAAAGAAAAAATTGTAGTATAGATTCATTAATGTGAAAAACGAGAATGTATAGCTGAGTAATGATGATATCGTATAGGTTGTTTATTAATGCTAAAGAATAACCACACATACATTCAGTCTTTGTGCTATTTTTATTCTTATTTTATGATAGTCGTGTAATATACAAAAAGAGACTTAACAATGACTTCGTAAAAGAGAAAACTATCGTTTAAATAAGAAAAGCTTCTTAATAAGTATTATCATTTTAAAGCTATAGGTATTTTCTATATAATGGATGTAATAACATTTACATAGGAGATGGCAGATGAATCACAAAATTAGAGTGTTAGAAATTCGGCTAAATGATCGTTATAAAGACTATCCTGCACTATATCATTATAAAGATATCGATCGAGAACAAATATTTGTCAGGCGTGAATGTGAGTATTATGTGAAGGACGGCATAGTATATGAACAAGTATCATCAGCATTAGAAGATGACCGTTTCGTTTTATACGTGAACAAAATTGGAGATGATACTATCGATCACAATGCACGTGTGAGAGAAAACTTATGTGTGGAAGTAAGGGAGTATAGAAGGATTGGAGAGCAAAAGCTTCTTAAAATATATGATTGTCGTGATCATATGGACGTTTTAGGATATATAGGTAATACATTTATATATATAGAAGGAAAAGAGTATAAAAGGTCGTCGGTAGAGGCAGATGAGGATCGGCAAACATATATTTTATACGTAAATGATACTGGTACTGTCCTTGAATGATATATGAGTAGAATTATAATGGGTACATAAAATATATAGAAGAAAAAGAGCTTGAATGTTGTATCAAGCTCTTTTACGCAACAGTTTAGTTTAATAGATAAAAGGTTAATGTTAAATACGAGTATAAAGTCGCAAATTATTATTTTCTAACTCCGATTTAATTAATTTACGAACCTAATTCAACAAAACAAATTGACTTTAATTTTCATCATATTGATAATAAGATTTCACAGCAGTTCGGTAAAACGTTTCACCACTCTCGGTTGTTCCAACAATTTCATAGGTTACATTGTACGTATCAGCTTGGATTATATCAAGGATTTCATTAGAAATATCTCCAGGGATTTTTTGCTTAGATTTATTTTTCTTCACTTTCTTATCAATCTTCAATTTTTTACCTTTCTTATCTTTATTTTTATCTTTTGCCTCTTTTTCAAGCTCTCCCCAGTCTATGTTAAGTGCATTTGACCCTTGAAAATTTGTAACTATAAAATACGCATCTTCGTTGCTACTATTTAGATCTATTTGCCATTCTCCAGCACCAGGTTGGTCTATAGTAAATGTTTGAATATAAGTGTTTTTAAAGTAATTCTCTCCCTCAGATTGAATGTACTGCTTTGATTTTTTTGTATACTCTTTTCCTTTCGGAGATATAAGCTTTACATTCACATCTTCGCTAGCTGTTAATATTTGAAATACAACTCTATTATTATCGGATTCTACAGGGATAAGTTCTTCTACTAGGTGATTAGTAGATAAACTACCGCCGCGTAATAATTGTTCAGGTACATATTGTGAGTCAGATGAAGCAGCTGTGAACCAATTTGCAGATGTGTGAGTAGATGTATCATTTAACAAAGTTGCGATTCTATCAAAGGAGCTGTTGCCCATTCGAATATTATCGTGATCTATGTCGTCTCCTCCACTAAAAAAGTGAGTGCCATACGGTAGCCTTGAACTCCATACAGGAACAAGACCGTCGTTATCACCGCCTAAATACGCACCACCAAACCAAAGAGCTGAGAAGAGAGGCCCCCATCCAGTGCCAGAAGCAGTATAATAGTTATTATTGTATGCGCTTTCATTTTCATCAGTAATTAGACGAAATTTCTCCATTTCTCCTGTTTGCATTACAAATGTTCCTTCATCAGTTCTGCCAATCAAGTCTGCTAACCAATTTGCCCAAGAACTATATGCCAAATCAGCTAAAGGAGAACCATAGTGTGGAGAAGATAATGTAATGACATCGTTTACGTATGGCCATGCTTCAAAATGGACGAGCGCTGTTTGTGTATCGACCCCTCCCTTACTATGAGCGATAATAGTAACTTGCTCTCCAAAATAGTCGTAAATTTCCTCTAACATCGATGCTAGCATTTGACCATTATGCCACATATCCGCAGCATCACCACCAGTTGCATCCTCAAGTTGTACAAAAGCTGTTCGATAGCCATTAGCATATGCGTAATTGTACATATCGTTTTCACCGTAATAAACTGTTTCTTCCCACCAATCCTTAGCGTTTCCGTGTAAACCTTGGACGAATACGAGAGGAGATTTGTTCATATTCACATTGTCGGGCAATGCCCCTAAGTACCAAGTTCCAGGTGTGTCGGTTACATTAATTGGTTTTGGAATAGCATCTGTTACAATAGCACCTTTTACAATGCTAGGTGGAAATACTAGCATCACAGTTAATAGCACGATTAATAGATAAGTACGGATTTTCATTTATCCAACTCCTTTTATTCATATTTTCTACTATATAGTAAATGCATATAGTTAATTGTAATATTACAAATATTCAGTGTATTTATCAAGATTGATAGTATTTTCACAAGTATTGTAAGTTATAGGCTAAGTAAAAAGTCTTATTTTGTTTCAGCATTTATTCTCCTAAAAGTTCATAAGTAAGAATCATTTCGAAAACTATGTTGTTTTTTCACTTGCATTTGAGTGACTGAATTGTTTATATGACTTTCATAGTCTTTAGTGAACAAAGATGCTCCGAGCGTTAGGTTCATTTGTATTTAGTCATTATTACTAAAAGCAACAATTAATCTGATAATAGCTTTTGTTAAGAAAAACAATAAGCTACACACAAGCAGAAAAAAACAAGGAATTTTGTTGTATAAATATATATGTAAGGAATGGTATTGTTTGATGTCAACTGTAAGTAACAAAGGTGGCTCAAATCAAATTGAATCAGTGATTGTTTCTAAGTTCGAAAACAACAAGCTATTTGAAAAATAATAAAAGATGATCATAAATTGGGTGTTTTCATCATGTGCATTCGTACAGTCAGTTTTTTTTTATACACATAAACTGAAAATATAACTAGAAAGGAGGAATGGTAATATGTATGGTTATGGTGGTTATGGATATGGTGGGCATGGACCTTTTGGTGGATTTGCGTTTATTGTAGTATTATTCATACTGTTGATCATTGTACTTGGAGTTGTGGTACGCCCTTATTAGAGTATACAAGTGAACAGCACCTTTCATTCAAGGAGTTGGATGTTTCAATAGTGTAAAACTTGAATAGGTTGATCGCCTATATGGCTTTTAAGGTAGTACTCTTATAAAAAGAAGAGTACTCCTTTATTTTGTTTTGAGGACTTAAATAGTTTTCACGTTGAAAATAAATACTATTACAGATCTTAAGCAAGCAAAGTCCATCAAGGTTTATCGACAATATAATTAAATACTTCATTATTAATAGTGACTACGTTATAATCGTTTATTGTGGTAGTTAATGATCAAGAAACACATATGAAAATAAGAAATATTGATTAGATCAACAAATATATCTATTAATGGAGTGGAACATTTAATGAAAAAAAAGATCTTATTTATCGGTGCAGGCAGAATGGCCGAGGCCATTTTTTCTGGTTTACTAACATACAAACAAGAGTATATTGATGAAATTATTGTTACGAATCGAACGGATGAACAAAGATTATTTGATTTGAAGGAAAAATATGGTGTCACAACATCAACAAAATGGCAGGATGAGGTCGCCCATGTAGATATCATTATTTTGGCTATGCCTCCTGAAGCGCACAAAGAGATACTAGAAGATTTGTCTTTATGGATTAAAGGACAATTAGTTGTCACTATAGCAGGTGGAATAGGCATACAGCTACTAGAAAATATTCTGCCTGAGGAGACGCCAGTTGCTTGGATTATGCCAAACACTGCTGCAAACATTTCTCAATCTATGTCTTTATACACTTTTGGCAAAGCTGTTAAGGAGAAGCATCGCCAAGAGTTAGAGCTAGTATTAACTGGAATAGGTGATGCAGAACTATGTACAGAGCAACAAATACATGATTTAACTGCTATTACTGGAAGTGCACCAGCGTTTTTATATCGTTTTGCTGAGGCGTTAGAACAGTCGGCGTTAGAATACGGTGTTACAAAAGCCCAAGCACGCAAGCTCGTTACGCAGATGATATATGGATCAGCTGCTATGTTGAAGGAAGGACATGCTCCCGACGAACTACGTGATCAAGTGACATCACCTGGAGGTTCTACAGCAGCAGGAATAGAAGTGTTAGATCAAAATCAATTTACAAATATTATTGAGCAAGCGGTTATCGCAACACAAAAGAAGGCACAACAACTGGCAGGTAAATAAATAACTATTCCTCGGTACGTGACCTCGTTTTACTGAGTAATATTAACAAAAAAGTACAATAAAAAGCCTAAAAGAAAGATACCTCGACAGCCAATCATCTGACTATAATGAGGTATCTTTTACTGTCTTATTAAAGCTCTTTTCGTGAATTTTGCCGTTTTTTAGTTAAATTTGAGAAGAATGTAGTGTATTATATGATTTTTGTAGTCTTTAGAGAAAAATAGATGCCTCGAACGTTTGTTATATTCGTCTATTAGGTAAGCAACAATTAATGGAAAAACAGCCTTTATTAATAATTAATACTAATTAAATTTAATGATAAAAATAAGGTTATGTCAAAATGGCTGTCGCTTATCAAACTAAGGCATAACCCCGTATGATAATAGTAAAAATAATAATGAAGCTTACGAGAAGAGGATTGTTAACATTAGTTATTGTTTTAAGCATTATTTTTGTAATATGTGTGCGTTTCTGTTATTTTTTAATTGAGAACTAAATTCAATTAAATATCATACAACACTTCTTATAGTTACATCATATTCGTTCATATTAATGGGAGGGTAACTAACATGACAAACAGAAAACATGGCTTTCAATGGCAATCGTTTTCTGGACCAAACATTGCGTATGTTCAAGAGCAATATGAGTTATATTGTATTAACCCTAATCAAGTGGATGATAGTATTAAACAATTATTTGCTAAGTGGGGACCGCCTACTTTTTCGACTCCTAAGCATTGTGAATCTCAAAACAACCAATCAGACCAATTATCAAAAGTTGCTTCGGCAATCCAACTTATAACAATGATCCGAACAAAGGGACATTTGTATGCAAAAATTAACCCGCTCCATCAGCATTTAAATGAAAATGCTTCTTCACCTAACTTTCTAAACTTAGAGACGTATCAATTAACGGAAAATGATCTGAACAATATGACTGCCGATATTATATGGGAGCATGCACCTCACTCAATACGTACCGGATTTTCAACTATCGAAAAATTAAAAGAGCTCTATACAAGTTCATTATCATACGAATTTAATCACGTACAAGACTTAGAAGAAAGAGCATGGCTATATAAAGTAGTTGAAGCTGAGTCTTTATATGAAGAATTGCCACAAGAGCAAAAGGTAAGCCTTCTTGAGCGTTTAATTGAAGTTGAGAGCTTTGAAATGTTTTTACACAAAACATTTGCAGCTCAAAAACGCTTTTCAATTGAAGGGCTTGATATGTTAGTTCCAATGTTAGATGAAATCATTTATGCAAATGCAAAAACAGGGACTAAAGATATGTTGATAGGGATGGCACATCGAGGTAGATTAAATGTGCTGGCACATGTTTTAAGAAAACCTTATGAAAAAATCTTTTCTGAGTTTCATCATGCACCGAATAAACATCTTGTCCCATCTGAAGGATCAACAGGGATAAATTACGGTTGGACGGGTGATGTTAAATACCATTTAGGTGCAGACCTTGATATTCACGAACAAGAAAGTATTCACACAAAAATACACCTTGCGAATAATCCTAGCCATTTAGAATTTGTTAATCCTGTTGTCCAAGGGTTTACCCGTGCAGCCCAAGAAAATCGACAAAAGCGAGGATTCCCGATACAAAACCAAAGTAGTGCATTAAGTATTCTCATTCATGGTGATGCTGCCTTTCCAGGAGAAGGGATAGTAGCAGAATCCTTAAATTTAAGCCGTTTAAGAGGATATCAAACAGGCGGTACGATACACATTATTGCAAATAATCAAATTGGATTTACTACAAGCCCTGTTGACTCTCGCTCTACATTGTATGCAAGCGATATAGTCAAAGGTTTTGAAATACCCATCATACATGTAAATGCTGATGATCCGGAAGCTTGCTTAGTAGCTGTACGCCTCGCTTCACAATATAGGGAGAAATTTAAGAAAGATTTTCTCATAGATTTGGTAGGTTATCGTCGTTATGGCCATAATGAGACAGATGATCCAATGGCAACACAGCCTTTAACGTATAACTTGATTCATAAGCACACTCGAGTAGCTGAAAAGTATGCTGAGCAACTATATGAGAAGGGACAGTTCAGTGTTGAGCGTTACAATAATTATAGACAATTTATGAATAACAAATTAACCGAAAGTTATAAACAAATAACTACACAAGAAAATACGAATGATAAGACCAGCTTAAATGAAAGGTTATCTTCTAACGTTTCTGAGCAAAAAACGCCAATAACTGAAAAAGAACTATTCGATATTAATACTTCATTAGTCGAATGGCCTGAAGACTTAAATGTATATCCGAAATTGAAAAAAATACTGATGAGACGAAAGGAAGCGTTGAAAGAACAAGGAAAAGTTGATTGGGGGTTAGCTGAAGCGTTAGCGCTTGCATCAATTATTTCTGATGGTACACCGATAAGAATGACAGGCCAAGATATTGAAAGGGGCACATTTGCCCACCGCCATATTGTTATAAATGATTTTCAAACTGATAGAAAATTTTCTGCTTTACACAACATGGACAATAGCAAAGCATCTTTTGCGGTATATAATAGTCCATTGTCTGAAGCGGCCGTACTAGGTTTTGAGTATGGATACAGTGTTTATGCTCCAGATACATTGGTAATTTGGGAGGCACAATTTGGAGATTTCGTGAATGCTGCTCAAGTAATCATTGATCAGTTCATATCAGCTGGAAGGGCTAAATGGGGACAGAAGTCAGGGTTAGTCATGCTACTTCCACATGGATACGAGGGACAAGGGCCAGAGCATTCAAGCGCTCGGTTAGAACGTTTTTTAACGTTGTCTGCAGAAAATAATTGGACAGTGGCTAATGTAACTTCCTCTGCACAATATTTTCTCATTCTCAAAAGGCAAGCAGCTATGTTAAGTGATGGGGGGGTTCGTCCACTAATTATAATGACACCGAAAAGTTTACTACGTCATACAAAGGCAATGTCATATATTGAGGAATTCACTAATCAGCAATTTCAAGAAGTTATTGAACACCCGCTTGTTGAAGAAGATCATGAGACTGTGACACGGCTTATTCTTTGCACAGGAAAAATTGCAGTAGATATAGTTTCTGAGTTGGAAACGAGATCCACGAAAGCATCAAGTTATATTCATATATTGCGTATAGAACAATTATATCCTTTTCCAAAAGAGGAAATTATTCAAATAATACAACGCTTTCCAAATTTAGCTGATGTCTTTTGGGTACAGGAGGAGCCTAAGAACATGGGGGCTTGGGAATTCATTTATAAATTGTTACAACCTTCCTTACAGCATGTGAAATTTGATTATATAGGACGACCATATCACTCAAGTCCTGCAACAGGAGAACATGTAATTCATAAGGTGGAACAGGAGCAAATTATACAACAAGCACTGAAAATAACAGAGGAGTGGGCATAATGAAAGAAATTAAAGTACCGGAACTCGCAGAATCTGTTACAGAAGGTACGATTTCTGAGTGGTTCAAGCATAAGGGTGATTCCATTTCCGAAGGTGAAGCGATAGTTGAGTTAGAAACTGACAAAATTAATATAGAAATTTATGCAGAATATGATGGTGTATTAGAGGATATTCTAGCTGAGCAAGGTGAAGTTGTTTTTGTAGATCAAGTAATTGCGAAAGTAAATGATAACAGAGAAGTTCTTACTTCAAACGAGTCATTTTCTAAAGCTGCTACCGAAGAAACAGTTCAGGATGATCAACCGAAAATTGATGTACGTGAGGGAGAGCAAACGAACAAAATGCCTTCACAAAATGAGCGTCCGATAGCGACACCAGCCGCTAGGAAAAAAGCTAGAGAATTAGGGATTGATCTAAAAAAAGTTGATTCAAGTGATTTGCTCGGTCGTATTAGACCTGAAAACGTCATAAACTATGCTACTTCAATCGAAGAAAAGCAAGATAAATCAACTGTAACTGACAATGCTCAATCACCTTTCACTAACCTTAATCAAACTAAACAAATTGAACGGGTTCCAATGTCACGGCGCCGTCAAACAATTGCACACCATTTAGTGCAAGCGCAACAACAAGCAGCGATGTTGACTACTTTTAATGAAGTAGATATGACTGCAATTATGAGTTTGCGTAATAGAAAAAAGCAAAGGTTTGAAGAAAAATATGATGTTCGCCTTGGATATATGTCTTTTTTTACGAAAGCAGTTGTAGGTGCATTGAAAGCCTTTCCAATGTTAAATGCTGAAATTCAAGACAACGAAATTTTATTAAAACGATATTATGATATCGGGGTTGCTGTGTCAGCAGAAGAGGGCTTAGTTGTTCCAGTTCTCCGTGATGCTAACCAATTAAGTTTTGCAGACATTGAAAAAGGAATAAGGAATTTGGCCTCTAAAGCTAGAGAAAAGAAATTATCACTTCAGGATTTACAAGGTGGTACATTTACGATTACTAATGGTGGTGTATTCGGTTCATTATTTTCAACTCCAATATTAAATGCACCCCAAGTAGGGATATTAGGGATGCATAAAATTCAAAAAAAACCGATTGTTATTGATGAAGATGATACGATTGCAGTTCGACCAATGATGTATATTGCTCTTTCTTATGACCATAGAATCATTGACGGCAGAGAAGCAGTGCAATTCCTTGTCCATGTAAAAGAACTGGTAGAGGACCCTGAATCATTATTACTCGATGGATAAGTTATGATGATGGGAAAGGGTGAGATTAATATTTAATCTCACCCGAAAAATATTATAAATATGACGTTGCTAATTTGCGAGAAAGATGTTCAATAATCTCTGTCATTACTTCATCGTTTGCAGATAGCAGTGTTTCACTTTTGATGATTTGTATTTTTTTTGCTTCGTAATAATCTAATAAAGCCTGTTTAGTTGTTAAGCCTTCTTCTAATAAATAGGTTGGTTCTAGTAACTTTCTTAATGCAACTTCATCTTGCATAAGCAGAATTTGAGGATTTAATGGATGAAAAACTCCTTCTTTCATCCCTTGTTCATAAAAATATTTAATGGTCGTTTTTCTTTTTCTTCTAGCATAAATAATTTCTTCATATAAATTTGGAAAACCAATTTTCAATTCTTCTAAAAACAATTCAGAAATATATATAGCGGTTAGTACTTCTTGCTCAAAAACTTTTTGGAAACGTTCTATATAAGTAAATTGATTATTTTCAATAGTTTGTTCGCCTTGCTTAAAATATTCAATATAGTTTTTCGTTATTTCATTTAATATTTCTTCTTTTGAAGAGAAATAATTGTAAAGTGTCGCTTTGCTAATTTGCATATGCTCAGCTATATCTTGAATTTTAAGTGAATTAAATCCTTGAACTCGAATGATGCTCATTAATTTTTGTGCATATGTTTTTCTCATTTGTTCCCTTAACTTAGGATCAATCTTACGCATAGAAAATCCCCCTTAACAACTTAATTATAACATATACTAATATAGCCCTGTAATAAACACTTTAGACAGAATATGTTTTTTTAGTTTACAATGTTTAATAATAGTGTTATATTTACATATGTAATACATTTTAGACTAAAAAAACATTATTAGTATAAAAGTTAAAATATTAAAGGAGTTGTTTTACTATGACAAACAAAGTGGCAATCATAACAGGAGCGAGTAGTGGTATTGGTCAGGCAACAGCTTTAAAGTTAGCAGAGCAAGGATATCAAGTGATGTTAGCTGCAAGACGAGAGGAAAGATTAAAGGATTTACAAGCACAAGTTAAGGAAATTGGTGGTCACGCTTCATATCATGTGACAGATGTAACATCGTTTGAGGAAATGGAAACTTTAGCGAAAGAAACGATCAATGTTTTTGGTAAAATAGACGTACTAGTAAACAATGCAGGGATTATGCCGTTGTCATTTTTGAACAAAAGAAAAGTGGATGAATGGGATAAAATGATTGATGTGAATATAAAAGGAGTACTTTATGGGATCGGAGCGGTTCTACCGTATATGGAAGAACAAAAATCAGGGCACATCATCAATATTTCTTCTGTAGCAGGGCATCGAGTTGGGCCTGGAAGCTCTGTTTATAGTGGTACAAAATATGCTGTAAGAGCTATTACCGAAGGGCTGCGACAAGAAATGAAATCTGGACAAAATATTCGTACAACAATTATTTGTCCTGGAGCAGTTGCAACAGAACTCACTCATACAATTACAGATGAGGATGTTATCCGTAATTTCCAAGAAAGATATGTTGATTTAAAGACATTACAAGGAAAAGACATTGCAAATGCGATTGCGTATGCAGTTCAACAGCCTGATCATGTTGATGTAAATGAAATCATCGTTCGTCCAACAGATCAAATGTTGTAATATAGTATCATTGCTAATAAATTATATACATGAACAGAGTCTGTCGTTAAGCTTCGCAATAAGTGTAAAAAGATTTTATTACACTAAATTGAGCTTAAGCTTCAGGCTCTTTTTATTAGGCTGTTTTAGATGGTTTATTGTCACTAAACTAGTATAGTAAAAAGGGATTTGAAAATTTTTACAATCAAAATAAATCGCCAACGATAGTTGTGTACTTGTTTATTACTTAATTTTAGAAAACAAATTAATGAGAAAACAGTCTTTTAAGTTTAGCTTTTGTATTTTCCAAATAAGCTAAACGGCTCACATGTATTATTATAGTGAGACAACCTTTCTTTCTTGAAAGGTTGTAATAATTCTTGTACAAAAGCTTATTGGCAAAATATAAATATATATGATATAAATATTAATAAATCTAAAATGGTACATAAATATTTATTTCATACGAGAGGTTGAAAAATTGTGGACAATAACTCATCTAATTTTATTAGACCAATGATAAAGAAGGATTTAGAAACTGGAAAGCGTGATCATGTCACTACTCGTTTTCCACCAGAGCCAAATGGTTACTTACATATAGGTCATGCTTTAGCTATTATTACGAATTTTGATTTAGCTGATGAATTTAATGGGAAAACAAATTTGCGCTTTGATGATACAAACCCATTGAAGGAAGATATTGAATTTGTAAATTCAATAAAACAAGATATAGAATGGCTTGGTTTTGATTGGGATGGGTTATTTTTTGCTTCAGATTATTTTGAAGAAATGTATAACCGTGCTATTTTATTAATTAACAAAGGCAAGGCATATGTAGATGACCTTTCTCCAGATGAAATCCGTGAATACCGTGGCACTTTAACTGAACCAGGTAAAGATAGTCCATATCGGAACCGATCTGTGGAAGAAAATCTTGATTTGTTCAAACGCATGCGTGATGGTGAATTTGCTAATGGAGAACGCGTGTTAAGAGCCAAGATCGATATGAGTTCTCCTAATATAAATTTAAGAGATCCAGTTCTTTATCGTATCTCACATACGACACACCATAATACTGGAGATAAGTGGTGTATTTATCCTGTATATAGTTTTGCACATCCAATAGAAGATGCGATAGAAGATGTAACTCACTCACTTTGCTCATTAGAATTTGAAGATCAAAGGCCTTTATATAATTGGGTCGTTGAAGAAAGTGAAATGGACAGCAAACCACAGCAAATTGAGTTTGGGCGTCTGAACTTAACGAATACTGTAATGAGTAAGCGGAAACTAAAACAATTAGTTGAAGAAGGATATGTTGATGGGTGGGATGACCCACGTTTACCAACTATTTCTGCATTGCGAAGAAGAGGGTATACACCTGAATCTATCCGTGCTTTTATTCGTGAATTAGGTGTAACTAAAGGAACAGGTGAAGTAGATTCAAGAATGCTTGAACATTTTATTAGAGCAGATTTAAAGTTAACTTCACCACGTACGATGGGGGTACTTCGTCCATTGAAGGTTGTCATTACCAATTATCCTGAAGGACAAGTAGAGATGTTAGATGCTGAAATTAATCCTGAAAATCCTGAGATGGGCTCAAGACAAATTCCATTTTCACGAGAGATATACATTGAACAAGAGGATTTCATGGAAAATCCACCAAAAAAATATTTCCGACTATTCCCTGGTAATGAAGTGCGATTGAAGCATGCTTATTTCATAAAGTGTGAAGAGGTAATCAAGGATGATGACGGTAATGTTGTTGAAATACATTGTACGTATGATCCTGAAACGAAAAGTGGCTCAGGTTTTACTGGACGTAAAGTGAAAGGAACCATTCATTGGGTTGATGCAAACGAAGCGATTCCTGCAGAATTCCGCTTGTATGAGCCTTTGATTTTAGATGAGGACGAGCAAGAAGAAGAAAATCAGGAAGAAAAAACATTTATTGATCGTGTAAATCCTAATTCTTTGCAAATTTTAAATGGGTTTATTGAACCTAATATGAAAAATGTAAAACCACAAGATAAATTTCAGTTTTTTAGACACGGATATTTTAATGTAGATCCTAAGCATACTTCTGATGAACAGACTGTTTTTAACTTAATTGTTTCATTAAAAAGCTCATTTAGATTGTAAGAGTTTTTCAAAAGAGGGTCAGCCCCACTAAAACACAGTGGAGCTTGACCCTTTTGTTTCTTTCTCAAGTAATGTAAATCATCTTACCAGCTGTATAAATTACTGTCCAAGTTAACATTAATATATTAATAGATTAGTTAATTTAGTTATCCATACAATCATATACGCAGATGGAATTAAAAATAATTGCGCTAATATTGTGCCAAAAAGCCTTGATATCATTAACCAGCCATATGTTTCAGCCATCTTATCAGCACCTTTAGGATGAAGCATTGATTTTTCTGTTAACAATGCAACTTGAGGATCTAAAAAGATAGTAAGTAAAATAGTGGCAAAGCCATTTATAACCCCTGTAGTCATTAACGAAGCTGTTGATGTTTCATCATTTAGTAAAGAAGCATATAACGATGCGAGAACCCCTGAAGTATAAATAGCAGTTACTATCATATTAGTAAGTAATATTCTTTTCGGTATTCCGCCAATCCGGAGTCTATGTAACATTTGAAATCTAGGGTATTTTACGTATTTATCTGTATGTTTTAGTTTTTGAATATTTGTCGTACTAAAAAGCCTGATAACAGACCCCTCTATTTCAAAACGTTTTATGATCTTAACTGATAACCTTGTCATAGTAGGAAATAGCAAAATCGCAATAAATGTTCCAATGGTTGCACTTAAAAGTACTAATCGTAAAATAGGTATGATATCAATACTTGTATTCACTTTAGCTTGATCAATGATTCCACCGAGTAAAACTACATGAAACATATTCGATGTCCTTGCAACTAGTAAAACAACGCCTGTTAACGATAATGAAACTGCAAGCTTTCTAAGTCGAACCCCTCCTAAACGAATGCTATAAGATAAAGTTTCAACACTGTGTATAACAATAGTAAAAAAAATAATAATAGAAATTATTGTAAACATATAATCACCTAATGCTATCATATTACAATTGAAGACAAATAGATATACATAAAAACGAAAATATAGCGGATATAAACCTTTATAGAAAAATCTAAAAATGTCATATAAAAGTGAGGTAGACTATTTTCAATCTAACCTCACTAGAAGATCAATTTTATTCAGATCGATACATTGACCTAATTTTTGCTTTCTACATAAGGCATGATATCGTAAGGAGTAAGTATGGTTCTCTTTTTTCTTTCATCTGTATACATAAAAACTTCTTTCCCATTTACTTTCCATTCCTTTGATTTTAGGTGTTTTATAATGGCATAGTTTAGTGAATACATTTGTTTAAAAGAATTATAGTCGAGTAAAAGTTGGCCTTCTTTATTGAGTGTAACATTTGTTTCAATGAACATTGATTCTGCTTTTTTTACTGAAACGATAAAGTCAAAGAGTGCTTTTGAATTTTTATATTCAGGTGCATTAATATCCCCCAATTAATTCACTCCCCGTTTGCTTAATAAAATAACACATTTTCTACACTCTATAGTGAATGCAAAATTTAGCCTTAATGTTACGATTAGACGAACTTTGTTAATCAGGTTGCTAACTGCCTGTGTTAAGTTTGTATTGACTCAGAACTTACATATATGTAAAAGGGAATAATGCATATGTTGTAGAAGGGGTTAACATTCTTGTCATATTATTGGTTAAGTAAAGGGTAGCTAACTATTCGTTAACTCATATATTTTCAGTTATCACTAAATATATATAAATATTGTGGAAATATACAGCAATATTTATGAAGGAATAAAACATGGTGATTGCTATCATAAATATTGAGGTGATGATCATGTATAAAAAAATATTTCAAAATCGTAATTTCCTTCGCTTCTTTTTAGGGGGAGCTGTATCACAATTAGGAGATCGGTTAACTGGATGGGCATTTTTATTTTTGACAATAGAAATGACAGGTTCTGCTCTTCATACTACAGGTATGGTCATTGCAGAGACAATTCCATACGTTTTATTCGGTTTAATTGGCGGAGTGGTAGCTGACCAGGTAAATAAAAAGAAGCTATTAATTATAATTGACATGTTAAGAGCACCGATTATTTTATCCTTAGTTATTATAGAATATATGAATTTATTAACATACCCTGTATTACTTGTTTTCGCGTTTATCATCCAAAGTTTCGGCTGTTTTTTTAATCCGTGTCATCGAGCGATGCTCCCGGCGATTACATCAATTGACGAGAGAACAGTTGCAAACAGCTTGATTGATACAGTGTCTAGAGGAATTTCGGTATTAGGCCCGTTTATAGCTATCTTATTAATAAATACGGTTGGTGTAATACACTTTTTTACATTTGATGTGTTTTCATATCTCATTAGTGCCTTCTTCATTTACAAAATGCGAATAAATGAAGAAAAATCAATAGTTATTAAGAAAAGTTTGTTTACAGCATATGGATCAATTAAAGAGTTTTTTATGTGGGTACAGAAAAATGTACAAGTGAGAAATTTGTTCACTATTACTTTTATCGTTGTTTTTTTTAATACGTGGGTTTGGGATGTAGGAATACTGTTAATGATAGTTGAACTCAGTGATAAGAGTGAGACGATCTATTCTATGCTGCAAGGGATTTTTGGGTTAGTAGTCGTAAGTGTTAATTTACTTATTCCTCTTATCTTTAAACAAATGAATTTGAAAACGTATTTATGTGGGTCACTTGTATGGGGAATAGGTATTGTGATATTAACATGGACTACACAATTATATACGATATTTATTGCTATTATCATTATTGGGATTGGTATGCCAATGTCTGGCCTTTCTCGAGTATTTCTCATTCAAAAGTTAGTTCCAGAACACATGCACGGAAGGGGTTTTAGCTTCAATGCTGTACTATTATATTTAGCAAATGTTCTATCGTTAAGCTTATTCGGAATTTTAACGTTATTCATTAACATGCAAACAATCTTTTTTCTATCAGGATTGATAATCATATTGACTTCATTATATTCTCTATCGCGCATACTTTTTTCTAAACATAGTTGGGGTAATATTGTACACTTTTTTAAATAATTGATTATAAGTGTGAATTGATGAAAAACCACAAGCTAATGCGATTTCTATAATTGTTTTTTTAGAATGAACGAGTAAATGTTGACTTTTATATAAGCGATATAATTGAAGCCATGAATAAGGCGATATGCCGATTTTTTCTTTGAAAATATGAGACAATTGGTATTTACTTAGATGGGCGATAGATGCCATATCATCTAACGTCCATTTATGGTTATAGCTTTCCTTCATGGCCTTAATCGTCTTTTGGATTTGTTCATTCGGAGATTCAAATAGTTGACTAGGCCAATTCGGTGAGTGGCTATTAATGGAATATTTCATCAGCATTATTGTGAGCTGTGATATACTATGATCTATAAAACTCTGTAATGAATCTAGGCTATCATTTTCAAGGCTCACGAAATCTTTCACAAACTGTACCCACTTTGTCAGTTGCGGATTGTAGTGGGGCATTTGTGCAAAGTAAATATCATTCCCACCATATTGTAATATTGACTCAGATGCAGCTTGAAGTTCTTTAACATCTAATTCAATTAGCAATTTTTCTTTATCTATAGATAATTGTTTATGATCTTCCATTGGATTAATTAATAGAAAACTATTTTGATGTAGTGTAACATCTGTTTGTTTCATTTGATAATGACTCTCTCCATTTATTGAGTAAATGAATTTGTAAACAGGATCATTCCGCCAGCTTCTTTCTCCTAACTTAGTTGTCCTATTTAACAACAGACCATTTTTATGTTCAATTATCAGATTTGTTTCCATAAATGTTCTCCTCGTTAAAAAATGAATAGTATAATTATAGCATGCTTGGAATTTATGGGGATGTTGTTTTTGTGTTTTAATTCAAGGGTCTTTTCGTAAACTTTGTTGCTATTGAGACTAAATTAGAACAGCAATTAATAATGTTATGCAATTGACCTCACTTTATAGGAGAAAAGATGACACAAATACTTGGTTTTTACGTATTCAGTTCTTAGTACAAAGCAACAATCATTGCGAAAATAGCCTAGATAAAAAAATGATTGATGCTTTTTTAGAAAGTATACAGTATATACAATTAATTCCAGATGAAAACCCAAGAACAAAGAGATGGTTTTACGTATGCGATTACTTTATATGAGGTGGAAGATGTAACTTTTAAGTTTAGTTTAACAAAGGTTGAGGGTGTATATTATCATACAGAGCCTGACATGTTTTCCAATTGTAGGTGAGTTATATAACAAATTAAATATTGAGGATGAATAGTATATTAGCACTTGAATAAGAGATTTCAACAATAGTTAAGGAGTTGATTACCAATGAAAAAAATAATGAACTTATCAATTTATTGTACCTTAGTTTTATTATTTAGTTGTACAAACTCAATTCCGAAAGGGGAGCATAATGATTTAAATATTAATCTTCTAACAAGGGTGGATGTACAAAGGCCAACATCGAATGGGGGCTATGAAGATGAAGTTATGATGATTACAAACAATGAGTTAATTCAAGTAATAAGAAATGTCTTTAAAAATATTAAATGGGAGAGAAAGGTGGATACTAAAATATCTAGACAAGAAGATGTGAAAGCTACCTTTTTCTATAATTATGATGAAAATATGCCTGAATTGTTAACCGACTATTATATTTGGTTTGATGAATTCAATCAAACAGCTATTATTATTGAGGAGGCTGCAAGTTCTCTTGGAACAATTGACGAAGACCATGCCATACTTTTAAAAGAGTTATTGTTAAGCCAATAAAAAAGACTCCTCAACGCTTATTAAATAACGGATCTAGAACCTCTTTCTGAAAACTTTCTAACAGATCAATTTGTGAAGTATACATCATTGGTGAAAAACTTAAAATTAATTGTTCGTGTTCATCCTCAACGATTGTTACATAGTTAATATCCTCATTATTTAAACGCTTTTTTAATTCTTGCTTTAGCGTCTCTAATTCACCCATGCCTTCATTAACGTCGATAGCGATATTTATCCTAGCCATATGTTCAACACCTCTTGTCATTTTTAAATGTTTTAAGTTTTTAAACAGTATAGACAAAGCCTTGAAGTGATAAACGAACAATATTAGAGGTGCTGAATATGGCATTAATATAATCAATCTATTAATATAAGTTTCATACAACTAATAAGAGGGTAAAATAAATGATTATACGAAAAATAAAGTACTAATCTCTGTTATGAAGTTCTTTCCTAAAAATCTTATAGATCATCTCTTTCCATCTTTTTCTTTTATCTTTTCTAATAACTACGTCAAATGGCCTCATCATTTCATAATCCTCATGCTCTAAAATGTGACAGTGCCAAACGAATCTACCCGTGTATGGTGCAAATTTAGCAATAATGCGAGCGGTCTCACCGTGGAAAACGTTAATAACGTCCTTCCACCCGTGATCATTAGCTGCTGGGGGCATTCTTTCACTAATATATTTAATTTGTTTTGTTTTCTCGTAATGCTCAACATCAAATAGTTGTTTATCTAATATTTGAAATTTCACAAGGTGTAAGTGAATCGGATGACCTCCAGTTGTTGGGTTACTCAAGCTCCATATCTCAATATCGTTTAATGCTGGCTTTTCTGTGATTGGATCATCCCAAGTTTTATAATCTAATAACCGAATTCTGCGACCATATCGGTCGTCTTGGGCGATAAGCTCTAAATGTCTTGTTCTAATTGCTTCTTGCTCTTTATAAAAATTGATGTTTGTTAATTTTTGTGGAATGGTACTAGTGTCATTGCTTAATAAAGGTAATGTTACACGAAATTGCATTATAAACCGCGTATTTGACCGATTAATTTCGGGCTCTTCTGGGAATTCATCTTTCGCGTCATTTATTAAGACAATTTTGTTGTGCTTTTGTGAAGAGAAGTCGATAATGACATCAGCTCTTTCAGCAGGGCCGAGGATAATGCTTTTTATAGTTACAGGCTTTTCTAACAACCCTCCATCAGTACCAATTTGAAAAAAAGGTTGATTAGAGTCAAGTCTTATCTTATAATAACGAGCGTTCGAGCCGTTGATAAGTCGGAAGCGATATTTTCGTGGTTCAACTTCTAAATATGGCCATACTTTTCCATTGACAAGAATATTTTCCCCCATGAATTTTGCAACAATTGAGGGATAAATATTTGTAGGGTCATCTGCTTCTTTACTTGGATAATATAAAGAGCCGTCTTTATTAAATGTACGGTCTTGGAGCAAAAGCGGTATTTCATATTTATCTTTTGGCAGGTTTAATGACTGCTCATGTTTACTACGGATCAGATAGTAGCCGGCTAATCCCGCGTATATATTGAGTCTCGTTATACCGATAGCATGATCATGGTACCAAAGCGTTGTGGCATCTTGTAGATTTTCATATTCATACACTTCTTGTTCAAAGAAAGGCCCCACTTGTTTAAATCCATTTGTAAACCAAGCATCTGGGTAACCATCGCTATCTGCAGGGGTTATTCCTCCATGTAGGTGGACAACTGTTCGAACTTCCGGAGTATCTTTTCCTGCGCCATGTACGGTTTTATCGATAGGCAAAAAATGCTTAGAAGGTAAATCATTAATCCATTTTACTCTAATTCTCTCACCCTTTGACACTTCGATCACTGGTCCAGGGTAAGTGTGTTCATATCCCCACACACGTGTTTTTGGCATAGAACTATGGAGGGACTGTTGAAATTCTGTCATTGTTACCTCATAATATTTTATCCCATCCTTCACATGAACTGGTTGTAATACTCTCGGAATTGGTAATTTATCGATAAATTTTAGCAGATTCATCGCATCTTCACCTTTTCTATAAATAATTACTAATATAGTCTATTTTATAAATAACACAGTCATGAATGAAAAAATGGATTCGCAAAAGTAACTATACAAGGTCAAGCAAAGAGAAGTGTTTTAATTATAGCTTAGATGTTTTTTGTTGCGGAGTCATGTGAGGGTATGTAAATTAAGCTTTAGCTCTATTACGGTTGACCTTTTTAGACAGGTAGAGTTGAGTTTCCACCTGTCTATTATTATGATTCTTTTCGTAAACTTCGTTGCTTTTTTCACTTACGTCTGAAGTAGCTAAGGTGTATTATATGATTTTTATTTTGGAGAAAAAAGATACTACGAACCCTCATTGTGTAAGTGTTGTTACTTCAAATGCGAAAAAGCCTTCATTAATGAATTATTTCTAATATAACAAGCTAAACCTATTACTGATGGTTGGGTTTTTACCTTACATCTCGTTATTTACCTAACATTTGTTGAATAACATCTTTTGTTTGAAGTAGGCCAGTCGGATCTTCTTTTGTTTTATACTGGCAAAATTTTTCAGACCAGTCTGATGTTCTAATCCTTAAAGGAAGCGGATTCGTACTTAGTTGAGATAGGATAACATCTGCAACTTCTGATGGGGTTTGATAAATATTATCAGATCGATTTGTCCTTGAGCCCATATAGTCATTAACAACTTGTTCAAAATCATCCTTAGGAAAGCCACCTCCACTAGAGACGCCTGCAAGAACACTTTTAGCGAATTCAGATGAAATACCGCCTGGCTCAACAACCATGAACTCGACTCCGAAATACGGAGTTACATAAGTAGCAAGGCTCTCATAGTAGCCTTCAAGAGCAAACTTTGTCGCACAGTATATTTCATTTAAAGGTTGTCCTACTAAACCACCAACTGATGATATTGCTACAATTCTTCCTTTTTTCTTCTCACGCATATAAGGAAGTACAGCTTTTGTACAACGAATTGCACCAAATGTATTAATATCAAATACATTGATATATTCTTCTTCAGAAGATTGTTCAGTCGTTTTGATATATCCAATTCCTGCATTATTTACTAATAAGTCTATATGTCCTTCTTGACTAATTACAGTTTGAATAGCTTGATCTACTGAATCTTGTGACTGGACATCTAACTGCAATAACTCAACAGTTAAACCTGATTGTTGTAACTCTCTAATTGCTTGACCTTTCTCTAAATTTCTCATTGTTGCGTAGACCTTCCAGCCTTCATTTGCCAACTTTTCTGTTAATGCAAAACCAAGACCAGTCGAGGTTCCTGTTATTACTGCAATTTGTTTTTCCATAATTCATCCTTCTTTCTAATTTATTTACTAACTTGTACTATCCTAGTAATGTAAATGAGGGATTAGCAATACTTTCAGATATTGGACAACAATGCTTAGCTTATACTGACGTGAATTTTTTAATTACACCCATTTATTCTGTACATAATAAAATACTTATATAATTTATCATGGCATATTGTCTTTTTCACAATAGACATAGAATGTTCTTTTGCTAAGGCTGTTTTTCTTGATAATAAATAAACACGTATTTAACAGTAGTTTCGTCTCTTTTAAAATGATGACGAGTTCAGAAACCCTAGTTTAGTATGTCTATTCGTATATATAACAACAATGCTTACTAAAAGAGCCTTCTATTTTAAAGGAGCATTGCTAATCAAGCTGATTATAAATATTAGAGTATACTCTAAGTCAAGAAGAATAAGCTAAAAAATCATTTTAAGAAGTGTAGGTATGTTTATGGTTAAGTGGATATAAATAAATTTCGTGAAAGAAAGAGGATTTTAGTAAATGGAGAACTTCATATAATGATAATAGCCTGTCTAACAAATGACAGGCTATTAGTTTTATCTATCTTGGGATATATTGGTAATTTACTCTTGCTACTGAATCATACTACTCACATTTTCATGGTTAAAATATAAAGGATAGACATGCTACAAATATCGCTTAATTTTTTTCATGAAAATGAATCAAAATATCATTTTACACTTCTCATTTCGCAGAATTACTTTATTGCTGGATCAAGTTCTCTGTTAATTCAATTATATAAACTTCATTTTCTAAACCTCCACCATTAACAATATGGTACATCCATTTTGATCCATTATGCTCTCTCACAAAGTCTACATGAGCTTTTTCGGGATCATATAAATACTCAATACCGTCATGTTCCCTTTTCTCTGAACGCTCCAAATCTTCTTGAGGTATAGATAAGATAGGAGTATATGATGTTGGTGCAGTACTAATTATTACATTGATCTCATCAGAATTACTAGTTTTTTTATATTTTATACTTATCTCGCCTACTAAAGAATTGTGATTTACTTGTCTAGTGATATATTGTAATCCTTGTTCTTTTGCCTCTAAATACATATTCTCTGCAAGCTCAGCTATGTTTCCTTCCCATGCCCCACCATATGTTACAGTTGCTTGAGCAAATTGGTATGTCTCAGGAAAGATTGTTGGTATAATAATCTCCTCTCCTATAGCCTCTTTTAGGTCTTGGAAGTCTGAAAACTCTGATGGTTTATAGATAGGAGTGATCGCTGTCACTCCAAGTTCTTCATATTCATCTACTGCAATAAAATATTGGAATTCACCTGGTTCAATTGTCTCTGTTAGCTCTTCAATCACATCATCATACGTAAAACTTCTTTGATCACTATACCCAGTAACTTCCATTAATTCTTCGTTGTTTGAGTTAACAAATGTCCAACCAGACAGTTTAGCTGCAACACTAACTGTTCCAGTTAATATTAAGAATATGGCTGTTGTAATAAATATTAGTTGTTTATTGACAGATGAAATTTTCTTAGGGCTTTGAAATTGTTCAGATATGGCATCATGTATTTTTTGTTCGTCCATTTCAGGGACATGTTCGCTTTTATATGCTTGCTTAAAATGTTCAATTGATTGAAATTTTTTCATCATTAACACACCCCATTTCATTTGAAGTTGTATGCTTTTTTAATTTTTTTATCGCACGTTCATAACATTTTCTTACTGCTGACTGGCTACTATTAACTATTGTTGATATTTCAGAATATGGAAATTCATTTATCACCTTCATTGTGACTATTGCACGCTCTTTTGATGTTAGTTTCCGTAGCAAATACGATATTTCTTCGTTAAATTCAAGTTCGCTATTGATATACTCTTCTTCTGGCAATAACTTAATATCTGTCTGATAAGGGATAAAACTAATTAATTTTTTTCTTTTTAATACATTTAAACAATGTCTATAAGCAATAGTATAAAACCAAGGTGATAAAGTAGATTGAGAATGAACTTTGTGGAAACTTTTGTATGCTTTTAGAAATACTTCTTGTGTTGCATCCTCTGCATCTTGTCGGTTTCTCAGTAAATGATAGCAATATTTATGTATTTTCTGGTGGTATTTTACAATACATTCAGTAAAGTCGTTCTCCTGTGTTGTGGCTATACTATCTTTAGTATTCTTGAATACTTGCACTTTTCTTCCCTCCTTTTTGATGTTCTACTTATTACCACAATCTTGTGACTTAATATGTGACATGTTTTTAAAATTCGCATAATAATTAGTGAAATTAATAAACTAACACACTTTATCATGAAGTTTGTTTGTAACTGCTACATTTAATATAAGCACTAACTTCATACTTATTTTACTTAGTTTAATTGGTTACTAGATAGTTGTAAAAGCAAATGATGCATCATAATGATAATAGCGAGCAATATTTGTGAAAAAAACCTACTTATTAAATCAATTCAAAAAAAATGCCCTTAGTAATAATATCTAAACACGAATACATCTAACATATATACATACTAGTTGCTCGAATATAAGTGTGAAAAAAATTTACGAAAAGAGGCTTCCGAAAAAATAACTTTAAATGCTTCTAAAGATCCTATATAACAGAAGAGGACAAACAATAGCAAGATTGCTGTTCTTGTTTTTTAACTATTATGGATACTTCAACGGTTGATTTATACTATTATAATTGGTATAATTTTCTTACTATTATAGAAGGGAGTGAGAGTTAGTGATGACTAATTTAATGAGGATAACCTTGGGAATTACATGTATTGCCTCTCACTCATGCGGAATAAATCATTAGCTTGTTTTTAAATATATGTGTTAGAAATGAGTATGGTGTGAGTATGGATTTTTAAAAAAGCTGTTATGAGTCGATTTGGTGTTCGTAAAAAGTAGATTAGTACCAAAGAGTTAACAGTGACTATGAGAAGGATGAGTTTTTAAGCCACAAGGTTATTTAATATAGCCTTGTGGTTTTTTTAATGCACTCATAAAACAGTTAAATAATACTTTAGCTTCATGTCCAGTTGTTCCTCAATAATATAAGTCAAACAAAGAGTGGATAGTTACGAAAAGCAATTAGTAGAGTAACAAAGATTAGCTATAAAGAGAAGAAACTTTGAGGAGAAATTAAATAACAAAAGAAAAAAGGAGCCTTTTCTAATGATGAAAGTTAAATATCTTTTTATTAATGTAGATTTAGCAGAGATGTTAGTGCAAAACTGGGAAAATGATATAGGTTCAATAGCAGCTTTGAGAATATCCACCAATGCGATTTACACGTTTAAGTACAAAGGTGAGACAAGGTTTTTAAGATTTTCACCCAAAACAGAAAAGTGTAGAGAGAACATTTTAGCGGAGCTTGAATTTATTACTTACTTACGCAGTAAACGATACGACGCATTAGAGGTCGTAAATGCACAAAATGGTGTGGATCTTATTGAGGCACAAACTCCTTGGGGTGTTTATTATGCTTCTGTATTTAAACGAGTAGCAGGAGTACCTATAAATAAGACTGATTTTAGTGATCATGTCTTGTTTAGCTATGGCAAAGCACTAGGGAAACTTCATCAGTTAGCTTGTGATTATAAGCCTGTAAGGAACACACGCTGGTCGTATAGTGATGTGTTACATTGGATAGATCATACGTTGAGTCACTTTCCAAACGAAACTGCAGCTAAGGTGGAAACATCTATGCTTAAGCAATATTTTAAAACTATTCCTGTAACAAAACACGACTTTGGTTTAGTTCATTATGACTTTGAATACGATAATGTTTTCTACGATGAGGCTTCACATTCCTGTCATATCATCGATTTTGACGACGCTATGTATCACTGGTATGTTATGGATATAGTTCAAGCACTTGATAGTATAAAAGAATGTATGTCTGATGACAACTATCAGGTAATGAAGAAACAATTTTTGGCAGGATATCTTACAGAAAATGAAATCTCAGAAGATATGATGTCAATCATTCCTGCATGTAAACGTTTTGCTAACTTATATGGGTATGTACGTGTCTTACGATCAGTAGATGAACAATGGAATCATGAACCTCAGTGGCTAATTAAGCTGAGGAAAAATTTAAGCAAATCTATAAAGATTAATTCATTAAACTTTGGAACAGAAATAAAACAAGAGGGGAGTTTTGGCATTGTAGATCAAAGCACCACACTATAATAGTTTAATATTCAGAAAATGATTTACAACACTTTTTCAATCAATTAAACTAAGACTTGTATAAATTAACAATTTTTTGGAGGTGGAAGTATGCAAAACATAGACCATATGAAGCCTGTACTTATTGAACATGAAGAAATAAAGCTTATAGGAATTCCGTGTATAAGCTTAAAGGACATGAAGAGTAAATATGAAAATGCAAAGGAAAGCTTGTTTGCTATATCCCAGCATATGCCACAAGTTGTGAACGGGCGAATTCATTACGGAATTTGGCCAATAACAGAATTACAGGATAATCCTGAAACACATGCATATATTCTCTGTGTTGAAGTAAAATCTTATGATGGCATACCTGAGTGGTTTACGAAAATCACTCTACCTAAGCAAAGCTGTGTTGTAGTAGCAAACAACGACCATGATTTTAATGCTGCAGGAGAAGCACTGTATTCTTTTGTAGAAAAAAATAACCTAGAGTTAAGCTCTAACGGTCGAAAGTATCGAATTTGTGAAAAATACGACTATGATGTAGATGGATATGTACGTTATTCGCTTCCAATTGTTTCATAATCTAAGCTACAATTTATATAATTGTTAGATAATAAAAGGGCTAAATACGAGCCCTTTTATTATTTGGGTGTATCTCGTTTAAGATAACTTTTAAAGTCTTCTTTTTAAGCTTATAGAATTAGAAAATAGTATCGTTGTTTAATTGTTCTAAAATAGCATATATATATTCTTATTTAGGAACGATACTTAATTATTATATTAATATGAGTTTTGATGTTTTTAGGAGGGGGGATAAACATGCCCAATAAAACTGCTGAAACGTTTAATCTGTTAGCTAAAACATACGCAGAGAATGTTGATAATGACAGTCCTTATAACGCTTTTTATGAACGGCCAGCAATGATGGAATTGTTGCCAAAACATTTACATAATAATAATGTTCTTGATGCTGGTTGTGCAGCTGGGTGGTATGCAGAGGCATTAGTTAAACGAGGAGCTAGTGTAACAGGAATTGATATAAGCCCTCGTATGGTTGAAGTAGCTAAGCAAAGGCTTAATAATAAAGCAAGTATATTGTGTCAAGACCTGGAAAAGAGCTTGCCATTTGAAAATGATGAATTTGATGTTATTGTTTCATCATTAACACTTCATTATATTAAAGACTGGGAATTCACATTTAGTGAGTTTAATAGAGTATTAAAGCCTCATGGAACTTTGTTATTTTCAGTACACCATCCTTTCATGGAACTTACTCATTTCAAATGTGAGGACTATTTTGAGCAGAGGGTGATATCAGATATATGGAGAAAACAAAATATTACAATTGAGGTACAATATCGAGGTAGACCTCTACAGCAAATTATAGCTGATACGGTAAAATTTTTTAGTATAGAAGAAGTGGTGGAACCTCAACCGTTGGAAATAATGAAAGAGGATTATTATGATGCTTATAAGTATTTAATGAAAAACCCTCACTTTATCATTGTTAAAGCAGAATCAAAAAAGTGAGTACAATGCTAATTAGAATTGAGTGAAATATCAATTATTTAAGGTGCAGTTGGATATTAAAAAGCCCTTTTTGGGCTTTTTTCAAGTAACATGAATGGTCACTTTTTTCAAAAGCGAATTTTAATTGTAAAATACAAAACTAGAATTTAGTGGTTTCCTAATTCATTGTTGTTTAACAAATTCTAGATAATTAGGTCAATATGTGCTTAGTTCCCTTGCTAAAATAAAAAATATTGTTAATAGGGGTAATTATATGTTCTTCCCACAATATTGCACTGCCATCGGGTATAGCGTATATTTCCTTATTTGCTGATAAAAGAGTAACTCCCGATCAATGTTTTCGTCATAGTGAACTTCTACACAAAAGTCTACTAACTCTATACCTATGATTACTTGAGTTTCTGGATAATCGTCATCCTTTGTGATTAAACAGTTTTCACTAAAAACTAAGGCTCCTGCACTAACTCCGACCGTTATTCCTGAAGAACTTTTAATACTGTGTAGCAACCCTTTCGTAAGCAGCCTTTCAATTAACTTTTCAGGTCTTCCTCCTGTGAAAAAAGTATATTATGACTTTTTATTTCATTTTGCAGCTTCACTTGAAAGCTGATAATCAAGAAGTTTAATATGTTGAATCCCGAAATTGTTAAATGTTTCTCTTACAAAGTTATACCATTTATCAACTTTGAACTCTTCTGTTGCTAAAGGAATTATTAAAAGTCTATCTTCTACTTTGACGTGATATGCTAAATAGTTTATTACAACATCGAGTTCCCGTGTATGAGGATCTCCTCCCCCGATAAAACAAGTTTCATTTTGCGTTTCTCCACGTATTTTATTGTATTATACCAATTTTTAGGTTTCTTATTAGAGTAAATTTCCAAGGTATAAAAATTGAAAGTAAGGCATGATCAAAAAGTCATATAATCATAAACCAGCATTTATTAAATGAGCTTATTTGTCTAAAAAACTCGAATTTTTTTACTAGATATAGCTCCGATATTATGTCATTATTATGAATAATAAGTTATTTACTCAAGAGTAAGTAAGGTTGTTTCTAATAATAAATCACCTATCTCATTACCTACAAATCTATTAACTTCAACCATATTAACATCTATTCTCCAACTTTGATTTAGGCTCTTTTCGTAAACTCTGTTACTATTTTTTTGTAAATGGAAAATATGCTGAGTTTTATTAGAGCTTTAGTACTGTAAAAGTAGAAAAGATGCCCCGAACACTTACGCGCTTATATCTAAGAATCTACAGCAACAACAGATGTGAAAACAACCTTGATTTAAGTAGGACTTACGTAGATGAATTTTCTAAACGCAAATGGTGTGTTTTTTGTCGCTTTGTAAGAAAATTTCTTATATAACTGATAATTCGGTTTAACGACACGAATTGACAAGTTAATAATTTATGTAGAGGGGGAAAAGGGTGAAGATGAAAAATGATATGATTGATTTCGCACTAGAAACAAATGTGAATCCGTATTTATTGGGAAAATATAAGCCTATACATGATGAAGTTTTTGTTGAAGATTTAGAAGTCATTGAAGGGGAGATTCCTAGAGATATAAATGGAATTTATGTGAGGAATGGTCCTAATCCCAAATATGAAACGAGAGGCAGATATCATTGGTTTGACGGTGATGGTATGCTTCACTCAGTTCAACTTCGTGATGGAAAGGTAAGCTATCGAAACAGATGGATTAAAACAGCTGCTTTTGAAAGAGAAGCCGCTGTAGGAGAATCAATATGGTTTGGGCGTATGGAATCTATGGTGAAAAACCCAAAGGATATGCCATTGAAGGACACATCAAATACCGATGTTGTTTTCCATAATAAACAACTGATGACCTTGTGGTATATGTCAGGTAAACCATACAAAGTTGATCCACAAACGCTTGAAACGTTAGGAATTGAGGATTTTGGAGGGAAGTATAAAAATAATATATCAGCGCATACGAAAGTAGATGAACAAACAGGTGACTTAATGTTTTTTGATTATGGACCATTAAGGTCATCGTTGACATATGGAGTTGTATCGGCTTCGGGCATTTTAACGCATTGTGTAGATGTCGATTTACCTGGTCCACGCCTTCCTCATGATATGGCAATTACAGAAAATTATTCGATATTAATGGACTTACCGTTATTTGCTGATCCAAATGCAATTAGCAAAGGCCGATACAAAGTCGAATTTCACCGAGACGTACCTAGTAGGTTTGGTATTATTCCTCGTTTTGGGTCAAATGAAAATATTCGATGGTTCGAAGCAGAGCCTTGCTATATATATCATACGATCAATTCTTGGGAAGAGGGAGATGAAATCGTCTTCCTCGGTTGCAGGGTTGAGGAACCAATGCCTGAAGTAACAAAAAATGCTAGTCCGCTTGCGAGAATGTTAGCCTATTTACAGTTAAACGCTAGGTTATACTATTGGCGTTTTAATTTAACAACAGGCTTGGTTAAAGAAGGATTACTTGATGATGTAAATACGGAATTTCCTACCGTGAACTTGAACTTCGTAGGCAGAAAATCACGCTATACGTACAATGTTCATATTTCTAACGAACAAACGTTATCGTTTGATGGCCTTGTAAAGTATGATACCGAAAAACAGAACTCTGAAACGCTCATGTTTGGGAAAGGACGATACGGAAATGAAGCAGCTTTTGCTCCACGGCAGTATTCAAATTCAGAGGATGACGGTTATTTAATTACGTTTGTTCACGACGAAGTAGAAAATCAATCTGAGTTATTAATTATAGATGCTCTTAATTTTGCTAATGGGCCAATCGCAAGGGTGAAAATTCCTGTAAACATTCCGATAGGGTTTCATGCATGCTGGGTCCCAGGTGAAAAGATAGATTAAGATACTGAATAGTTAGTCAGCAGTAAAAAAGGTATGCTTGTTTGAAGTTCGTATAAAAAGGGTGCTATGGTTAAAACAATTTAACTAAGGTTTTTTTCGTAAACTTTGATGCTAATGTTACTAAAAAATACAGGTCCCACAAAGGTTAGTTGTGTACGTAACGACTACAGCTTAGATGAAAATATAGGAGGCAATTTATTGTATATATTAGGAGGGTACCAAACAGATTTTGCGAAAAATTGGAGTCGCCTGGATTTATCTGTATTTGACATGCTGAAGGAAGTAGTAGAAGGAGCATTGGCGAATACAGATATTTCCCCCCTTGAAATTGATACTGCACATATAGGAAATTTTGCTGGGGAACTATTTAATAAACAAGGACAATTAGGAGGTTTATTTGCAGCTATCCATCCAGAATTTGCTGGAATCCCAACATCACGTCATGAGGCTGCGTGTGCTTCAGGTAGTATGGCGATACTTACAGCTTCTGCTGAAATTGAGGCTGGACGTTACGATATAGCTTGCATTATTGGAATAGAAGAGATGAGAAATGTTCCAGCAAGGAAGGCAGCAGAATACTTAGGATCTGCGTGTTGGTTAGGGAAGGAGGCGGTCAATGCAACATATCCATGGCCATATCTCTTTAGTGAAATTGCTGAAGAATATGATAATAGGTACGGGATGTCTAATGTGCATTTAGCTGAACTTGCTAAGAAAAATTTATATAATGCGCAAAGTAACCCAAATGCACAAACAAGAAACTGGAAACTAGATAAAGAGAATTTTCTAGAAGATGAACAAAAAAACCCAGTAATTGAAGGAAGGCTACGGCAAATAGACTGCGGGAGAATTACTGATGGTGCAGCATGTATTATTCTAGCTTCAGAAGCTTATGCAATTGAATATGCAAAGCGTAAAGAGATTAGATTATCAACAATACCTAAAATTAAAGGATGGGGACATAGGACTGCTACCATGCTTTTAAGCGATAAAATGCGAGAAAGTAGAGATTCACCGTATGTTTTTCCTCATGTAAGAAGAACAATTTTAGATGCTTTGTTTAGATCGAATATTAAAAGTATTGATGAACTAGATGTGATAGAAACACATGATTGTTTTACGATCTCAGAATATTTGGCTATCGATCATTTTGGTTTAACAGCTCCGGGGAGAAGTTATGAGGCAATTGAATCTGGCATGATAACAAAAGATGGAAAGCTCCCAATTAATCCAAGTGGGGGGTTGATAGGGGCAGGTCATCCAGTTGGGGCAACAGGGGTTAGAATGCTTTTAGATGCTTATAAGCAGGTGACGAACACGGCGGGAGATTATCAGATAGAGGGCTCAAAAAATGTTGCTACGCTGAACATAGGTGGTAGTACAACTACAAGTGCAAGTTTCGTAGTAGGGGTGTAGCTTACTTCCCTATTTTATACACCATCAATAATATGAAGGTGGGGAGATAATGGAAGCATATATTTTTGATGCAATTAGAACACCGAGAGGTTCAGCCCGAAAAAATGGCTCTTTACGTTCGATCAAACCTATCAATTTAATAAGCCTGTTGTTAAACGAAATTGTCCTACGAAACGACTTCGATGCTAAAACAATCGATGATATAATTCTAGGCTGTGTTACCCAAACGAAGGAACAAGGTGCAAATATTGCTAGAGTAGCTGCACTTCATGCTGGGCTACATCATTCTGTTGGTGGAATGACGGTAAATCGATTTTGTACTTCTGGATTAGATGCGATCAGTATTGCAACACAAAAAATTGCAACAAAAACTGATCATTTAATCATTGCAGGAGGTATAGAATCAGTTTCTCGCGTGCCAATGTTTTCTGACAAAGGAGCATGGTTCACGGATAGAGAAGTAATGCAAACAACTCAGTTCGTTCATATGGGTGTTGCAGCCGATATTATGGCATCTTTGTATTCAATTTCAAGAAGAGACGTTGATTTATATAGCATTGAATCGCATCGAAGAGCTAGTAGAGCAACGAGGGAAGGATATTTTAATAAATCTCTCATACCTGTGTATGCACAAGATGGTAGTTTATTATTAACGCAAGATGAATGTTTTTTAGAGCATGTTAACGATAAAACTTTTTCTTCCATAGAACCGAGCTTTAAAGGAGGTGAAACAGATAAAAACGTATTATCTTCTATACCATCACTAACTGAGGTTACTCCTACACACCACTGGGGAAGTTCCCCTGCTTTAGCTGATGGTGCTTCTGTCATTTTAATAGGTTCAAAAGAAAAAGGAGAAGAACTTGGACTACACCCGAGAGCTAAAATACGCACGACTGCAACTACGTCAGTGCATCCTCTTCTACTTACAGGGGGACAAAATGCACTTGCCAAAGCACTTGATAATACGAATTTAACTGCCAAAGATATAGATATTTTTGAGTATAATGAAGCTTTTGGCGCTACTGTCTTACACTTCATTAATGATTATAATCTTGATCATGAGAGAGTAAACAGAAATGGCGGCGTCATATCAATGGGGCATGCATTAGGTGCAACCGGAGGAATGCTCCTTGCCACTTTGTTGGACGAAATGGAGAGAGTAGATTATGAGCTTGGTGCAGTAGGGATAAGCGGCGGGGCAGGTGTAGGGTCAGCAATAATTATTGAACGAGTATAACTATACACATTTTCTAGGTGTAAAATTGTATCCATAGAGATTAATGGAAACGATAACATTACTAAGTGAACCATTGTTATTGTATAGAATAATAATTATTAGGGGGAATGTTAGTGAGTACTACAGTTATGCAAGAAAATAAATTGTTTAACAAGGAGCACCATATATTTCGCCGTTCATTACGAAAATTTTTGGAGAAAGAAGCTTTGCCTTATTTTGAACAATGGGAAGAAGAGAAATGTATTCCTCGAACATTTTGGAAGAAGATGGGTGAGCAAGGATATTTATGCCCATGGGTTGACGAAAAGTATGGTGGAATCAATGCAGACTTTGGTTACTCGGTTATCATTGGAGAAGAGCTTGACAAAGTAGGGGGAGGCCTAGGAGGAATAGGCTTACATAATGATGTTGTTATGCCTTATATCGACTCTTATGGGACAGAAGAACAGAAGAAAAGATGGTTTCCACCAGCTTTAACAGGTGATCTTATTTCAGCAGTAGCAATGACCGAACCTGGCACTGGTTCAGATTTACAGGCTGTAAAAACAACAGCTATTGGTGACGGCGACTCCTACATTCTGAATGGTGAAAAAACATTTATAACCAATGGGATACACTCTGACCTCGTCATCGTCGTTTGTAAAACAGATCCACAAGCAGAACCTGCATATAAAGGTGTAAGTTTAATCGTTGTTGAAGATGGCACACCAGGATTCAAAAAAGGAAAGCAACTAAAGAAGGTTGGGCTACATAGCAATGATACTTCAGAGTTAATATTCCAGGATTGTCGTGTCCCAGTTACAAATTTATTAGGTGAAGAAGGAAATGGTTTTTATTATCTTATGGAAAAGCTTCAGCAGGAACGACTCGTTTTAGCAATCGCAACCCAGGCTTCGTGCGAAAGAATGCTCGAAATAACAATAAACTATGTGAAGCAGCGTGAGGCATTCGGTAGACCTATCGGTAAATTTCAAAACACGCGTTTTAAATTGGCAGAGATGGCTACTGAAATACAGATTGGTAGAACATTTGTTAATGATTTAATTAGCAAGCATATGAATGGTGAACATGTCGTTACTGAAGTTTCAATGGCAAAATGGTGGATTACTGACCTCGCTAAAAAAGTAGCGACTGAATGTATGCAGTTACATGGTGGCTATGGTTTTATGGAAGAATATGAGATTGCTAGAAGGTTTAGAGATGTACAAGTGGGCTCAATATACGCTGGTACAAACGAGATAATGAAGCAAATTATAGCAAAAAACATGGGGCTATAATGGACTAATTCCATAAAAACAAAATAATGTGCAAAAATAATTAATATGTAAATAGCACAAGTACCATGGACAAAATCCCTTTGAAGAAAGTAAAAAAAATGATGTGGAGAAAATTTCAATGTTAGCAGAAAAGTTGTTTTTACATGTATTAATTATTTTTGCACCAGTGTTATTTTATTTTGTTATTTTTGAAAACAAAAAACTAAATATCTTTAATCCTTATATATATGGTTTGATGCAAGGTACAGCAGCAGCGCTTTGTATGTTATTTTCAACATATAATTTTGGTTTGTATTGGGATTTAAGATATGTCCCTCTCGTATTATCATTTTTATACGGAGGACCAATAAGCGGGGGCATTGTAGTATTTTTTATTATTATTACTAGAACATATATGGGTGGAGAAGCTCTATTTTATGGATATATAAGCGTGCTGTTGGCAGCTTCCATTCCAATGTTCTTTTCTATGCGCTTTTGGAATTTTGAGAAGAGTAAACGTATTGTTATTGCAGTCATAGTAAGCTTTTGGCCTGCATTTATTCAGCTTGGGATCTTAGTTAGTTGGCTTATATTTGATGGCAGTATAGATGGGGATGTTAAACAGTTACTTATTTATATTATTGTTTTTGGAATCATCCTTAACATAGGTATTGGATTTGCAGCTAAGCTGTATGAAGTAGTTATAGAAAGAGAAAGAATGAAACAAGAAATACAAAATGCTGAGAAATTAAACACGATAGGAGAGTTAGCTGCTTCCATCGCCCATGAAATTAGAAATCCATTGACAGTGGTTAAGGGGTTTCTTCAGTTAATGGAGAAACAACAAAAGAGTGAAAATCTGGAATATCTCAGAATCGTCCTTAGTGAACTTGGAAGGGCAGAATCTACTATTAGTGATTATTTGAACTTTGCGGAACCTCAGTTTGAAAAAATTGAGAGTTTTCCTTTAAATGAGGTTATTATTGATGTTTGTAAATTACTAGAGCCATTTGCTTCTAAAGAAAATATACAATTGAAAACTTCGTTGAACTCTAGTGATCATGTATTAACCGACCGAAATCAAATTAAACAAGCCTTCGTCAATATTATTAAAAACGCAATTGAGGCCTCGGAAAACGGAGGAAGTGTAAATATTACTATAACGAGTGATGGTATGTACTTCTATATAATAGTCAAGGATACTGGAAAAGGGATGACTAAAGAACAGCTTAATAGAATAGGAACATTATTTTATACAACCAAGGATAAAGGTACTGGGTTAGGTACGATGGTTTCGATTAGAATAATACAATCAATGGACGGGAGAATTACTTTTGAAAGTCAACCTGATGTAGGCACAGAAGTAAAGATCATCATACCACAAAGGTAATAATAGTCCCAAACTATGGTAAGGGACTATTATTGACTGTTTTTTTTCATACTAAGAAATAAGCGATATACATTTTTTAAAAGAATAATGCAATTAAATCTTTGCTAAATAAGCTACTTTAGTAAAACTAGAATCTAAGCGTTTTGATTTAATATGGAGCTTATGATAATAAATCGGGTTTGAAACGCTTTGCTAGCAATCTAGTCGCTAGCTTTGTGTCAATATCATAAACTAATAATTCCTGTGTATTCTGTTGTCCAACTATTAATCGTTCTCCTGATGGAGAGATTAAAGATGAGGTGCTTTTTTGATTTTCTAAAGCATAATTTACACTCGCAAAATAAATGTCATTTTCTAAACTTCTACACACCATTGCTTGATTAAAAAATTCGGAATTATCTACATGACCTGTATATTGAGGATGAAACACAATGCTCGCACCACGCATAGCTGCCCACCTAACAGTTTCTGGATATCTAAAACCTTCATGGCAAATGACAATGCCAAATTTCACATTATTAATTTCGAATATATAACGCCCATCTCCAGGGACATAACCGAAAAAGTCTTCGTCTGGAGCAATTTGGTTTTTAGTTTGATACCCTAGTATTTCACCATTATTATTTATTACAAACGCAACGATATGGAATCCAAGTTCATCTTGCCACTCCATGGGAATAATTATGGCAGTTTTTGTTTGCTTAGCTAATGAACAAATTTTTTCTAATGCAGAGATTTGAAAACTGTGATTATATTCATCAACTTTATAACCTACTCCTCTTAACCCAGGAATGATAGATTCAGGAAAGCAAATAAGGTCACAGTGATCATGAGAGGTCTGGTGTATCATTTGCTTAACAGTATCTAACCCCTCGCTTGCTGATTTTGGAAACCTTGTTTGAGCCAATCCGATTTTCATAACCAAAACCTCCATTTGTGTAAAGAATAAGTATATAAACCTTTTTTCTTTAGGTTCTTTTCGTAAACATTCTAGTTTTTTTCACTTCATCTGAGCCACTTAAACCAGGATGCATTTTCAAGATATTTAGAAGAAAAGATGTCCACAAATTCAAGTTGTAACCCGCTTAGTTTTCTTAGCACATAAACCAATAACCAGTGAGAAGAAATGGAGTCACGAGCGTAAGGTTTATACAAAACGATCATTGCAATTAAAATAAGTATATCATAAAGAAAAATATGGAAAAGGCTTACTGTTAATATATGAAATAGCAAAACCTTAATCGTTGTAAAGAGCTCCCTAATGACAAAGCTTACTTGGATGATTATGGGTTGTAGACTAACAATTCCCAAGAATATGAATTATAATAAATATATAAGCATACCATTGTAGTACGATCAAGAGGGGGAGATAGTAATGAGTAGAATAACTAGCGGCTTGTTATTAATAATTATTGGTATCTTTTTTTTGCTAGATACATTTGATGTGATCAATAATTTTTGGGTAACTCTTTGGCCTTTGACATTAGTTATTGTAGGTCTTGGATTTCATATTGGATTTTTCGCAGGGGGAGCTAAAAGGAGCTCTGCTGGGGTTCTCGTACCTGGGGGTATCTTACTCGTTATTGGCTCAGTAATGCTCTTTCACACAACATTCGGTTGGGGTTATGCCATAAATACTTGGCCTATATACTTGCTGGCAGTTGCTTTAGGGTTATTTGAATTATGGCTATTTGGAGGTCGGGAAAACGGTTTACTAATCCCAGTCTCTATATTATCATTTCTAGGTATCTTTTTATTGCTTGATACATTTGACGTGATCAATAATTTTTGGGTAACTATTTGGCCTTTGACATTAGTTATTGTAGGTCTTGGATTTCATATTGGATTTTTCGCAGGGGGAGCTAAAAGGAGCTCTGCTGGGGTTCTCGTACCTGGGGGTATCTTACTCGTTATTGGCTCAGTAATGCTCTTTCACACAACATTCGGTTGGGGTTATGCCATAAATACTTGGCCTATATACTTGCTGGCAGTTGCTTTAGGGTTATTTGAATTATGGCTATTTGGAGGTCGGGAAAACGGTTTACTAATCCCAGTCTCTATATTATCATTTCTAGGTATCTTCTTTTTTATCGATAACTTATTACCAATATCAATTTTTGAGTTTTGGCCTGTAGTGCTAATTATAATTGGACTTGGTATGTTATTTAGTACCAAAAAGAATAAAAATATGGACATTTAATGTATGGCGTATGTTCAACAGCAGAAAATTACTCTTAAGTTGAACAGTCTTTGAAAGGAATTTACATATGAAATTAGTTGGAAATAAAGTAATATTAAGATCAATTGAACAGCAGGATCTACCAGTTTTATGGGATTTTATCTACGGTGAAGATGAACCAGAATGGAAAAAATGGGACGGACCTTATTTTCCTTTAAAAAAAGAAAGTATAGAAGAGTTTAAAGTGAGTATGGCAATGCAAATGCAAGAATCGAGTTTGTTTGCAATCGAGGTGAATGGCAAACTAGTAGGTACGACAACTTATTATTGGGAATATAAGCCAACTAGATGGCTTGAGGTTGGCATAATTATTTATGACCCAAATTATTGGAGTGATGGTTATGGAACTGATGCTTTAATATTGTGGGTGACAGAAATGTTTAAACGTTTTCCGATCGAACGAGTTGGTTTAACAACTTGGTCAGGTAATGAACGAATGATGAAATCAGCAGAAAAGCTTGGAATGAAGCTTGAAGGACGTTTGAGAAAATGTCGTTATCATAATGGCATTTACTATGATTCTATTAAGATGGGTGTTCTACGTGACGAATGGGAGCAACTGTACAATGTTGATTTGAGAAACATTCATAACGAACAATCACAACCGTAAAAGAGACTATTTTTTACAATAGTGCAGTAATAAGCTATCGATTGGAAAATTCATATTCTTACATAATATGTTTTACGTGTATATTCATGGAGTTGTTAATTGTGGATCTAAAAAATTTAGACGTCCAAATTTGACGGTTTTGTAGTTGTTTCTCAGCTCTAACTACGAAAAGCAACAATCATTGCGAAAGCAGACTTAACTAAGACTTTTTTCGTAAACAGTGTTGTTTTTTTTACCTATATTTATGTTTAACGGATTTGTATTAAATGATTTTTTAGAGAATGCACAGAGTGTTAGTTATATTCGTGTTAAGCTCCTAATTACGATAAGCTATATTTAATAAAAAGAAGCCTATAAAAAAGAGGTCTAGCTCAATGTTTTTTTACTAGACCAATAGTTGTTGTGAACATCCCTCCCAAAGTAGTTAAGATCCCAACTGATAAACAGCTAGCAAAATATAATTTAGTAGCCAATAACATATCACTCGGGTCAGGGCTTCTTACGGATGAACGACTAAAAAATTTATTACGCATGAGATAATCTGCAAAACTATAGCTTTTAAATATAATTATGATACCAAATAATATTAAACCAGTTCCTGCAACAATAATAATAATCTTTGAAAGATCCTTTTGTGACAATGCAATCCCCCCTAGAGAGTATTGTAATGGAACAATCTCCCAACGTAAATCTTTTTTATACACTTTTACAAAATTACGTTTCCAGCTGTTGAAAATTTTAAAGGCGATTGATGGAGAAGTATAGTTATTACTTTGTTCAGTCGTATAGGACAAATTGTAGAAGTACATAATAGGTTAAGAGTTTGAATTGATTGATTTTGTTTGATTGATAGTATGACACAAAAAGGGATTGTATAACACACTTTAAACCTTTATTATTTTAGTACGTATGTTAGTAAATCTACTATAATTCCATCTTTGAAAGGACGCACATAAATGATCGAAACGATAACATATTTAAGAAGCGAGTTAAAGACTTGTGAAGACTGGGAAAAAGATCAGAGTGATTTATGGTTTTGGGATAAGCTCGGACGACTACCTTTCAAACTGATTGACAGATTCACACCTAAATTCATCCAAAAGAAGGTTGGGTTGATTCTGGATGAGCTTGGCTCATATATCCAATCAGGAGGCACGTATTTAAGCTCGATAGCTGCATTGAAAAATTATTATCCTAATCAAAATATCTTAACTTTAGAGGATGTAGAAAACCTGCCTATCACGTGTATGGATGAAGCTGCTGCAAGGCTGTCAATAAATCGAAAAAGAGCAGCCACATTGCAGGGGGCAAGTACTGGAGTTGGAGGTATATTCACTCTAACTATTGATATACCTATGTTGCTCGGCATACAATTAAAGACTCTTCAGGACATAGCTATCTGTTATGGTTTTGACCCTACAGATAAAAATGAAAGAATTTTTATCGTGAAAGTTTTGCAATTTATTTCTGCTGATATTGTTGGCAAAAAAGCTATTTTACAGCAGTTGTCGATGTTCGACTCTAATCAAACTGAACAAAGCAGAGAAGTTGTTTCAGAACTTCAGGGATGGAGAGAGGTTGTATTTTCATATCGTGATCAAATTGGCTGGAAAAAGCTTTTTCAAATGATCCCGATTGCTGGACTCCTGTTTGGTGCTTTTATAAATCGCTCTGCAGTAAATGATATAGCCGAAGCAGGAACCATGATGTATCGAAAGAGAGCAATCCTTAAGCGCATAAAATTGCAAGAAGAAGAATAACTAAGAGCAAGGGAGAGTATGTCTTCTTCTACATTGAAGCTAATACGGACATTTAAAGAACCATGAGTAAAATTTTGTTACATAACAAGAAAATGTCTTTGTAAATAGAAGGAGTATTGAATTGGGGATTGTTCAAATAAATGTACTATTACTAATCAGTGGTATCATAATGTTAAACATTGGGTTTGATATAAGAAAAAGGTGGCTGATTTTTCTAGCCATCATTTTTCTTGTGATATCAATTGGCTTCTTTGGAATATGGTTTATCTATACAATATCTATGATACCAATTGATTTTCATTGAAAGGTCAATATCTTAAAGCTATGCAAGTAGATGGAAGGCTATTTGAGCAAAAAAACGAATGTTTATACAACCTATTTTCATGGGATAAGGGAGACAACGTCTTTACAGTAAAAAAAATACGTAGATTTTTAGCATTTTTTCCTTCTATTACAGCGACATTTGCTCAAATCACCATCTAGTTGCTCAACAATCCTTTTCGATAAAAGTTTATGAAAGTGGGAAAAGTATGACTAAAAACAAATCAAATATTAAATGAGAACTGATAAGTAAAACCATGTTCCTTTTCCACACATATAAGCTACCCCATATTATACCTCCGAATAAAGCTGCAAGAACTAAAACAATATTACCTGCATAAATATGTGCAGATGCGTATAGAATAGCTCCTACAAATATGGCTTGTTTTGGCTTAATTAAATATGAAAGACGTTGTTGAATCAATCCACGCCAAAAAAGTTCTTCTCCAGGGATAATAACGCAAAACAATACAAAATAATGCCACCAAAGGGTTGGATTTACTGTTTCGTAAAGAGCTTGAATTTGATCAATGAATGGTAATTGTAAAATTATTATAACTACCTTTCCAACTACAAATATCAAGTACAATGCTACCCCTGAGCAGCAACCTATTATTAAACTCCTTATCCAACTTCCTTCAAAGTGCATTTTTTCAATATTTAGTGATATGTATGATAATATAAACAACGATATTGGAAGTGTGTACCAAAATAATGGTAGAAAACGAAAGGCTATAAATAATAATAAGTGTGCTAGAAGGATGATGTATAATAATTTGCGATCTTTAATATCGGTACCCTCACTTTCTAAAGAATGGTGTTTACAATGGTTAGAAGAACAAAGTCTCCTGAAAATCAATCAGACAGAATTATAAAAAAAATTTCCCATTGATTATTGTATTTCATACTAATTAATAACGATCTAAACAGCTGGAATTATGATGTTATTAAGACGTTGAATCTCCGACTTAATTTAGTTTAGTAACAAAGAATAAAATTTACCTACATTGACATCATAACAAAGGACAAGTATTCATAGGAGGTTTTTTATGACACAGTCAAAAGGGCAACAAGAAAGACAATGGTCTGTTAGGAAGCAAGCTCAAAATCCTCATGGCAAAGTAAAATCGTATGACGAACTAGTGAATGAAGCTACAACAAATAAAAATAACAATGGAAAACAGTAAGTTAATTTTTTACACGCACTCTCTTGTTAGTGCGTGTTTTTATCGGTCAAAAGTCCCTACTTCAAACTGAAACTAACGAAGCGAGTGGTGGTTAAGTAGGTCATGAATGACTGTAGTACCTCAATCTAGGAAAAAATAAAATATGTAACTCCCGCTCTAACCTTTTAAATGGTCTCCATTTCTTACAATGACTCTTATTTTATATTCATCGTTAATTCAGCTTCGGTCTTCGTGTTTATTATAGAACGGTCATTTCTAAATTAAAATAGGGACTATACAAATTACAACCAATCACAATCGTTTAATTATGAAGTTTTTATAAAAAAAAATTTTTTCAGGGTGAAGAATAGAATAATTATCTCTTATGTCAACCAGTTGTTAATAATTAGGCGAGAAAAAGAGATGAGGTTTGTGTAGCATGTCCTATATAACTTATGTATATGATAATTATTGATTTGATCATACTAATCACATGTAAGGAGGGATACATGATGGAGAACAATGTAGTCATTAAAGAATTAAATGCATTATTGAAAGGAAGGTATATGGGTATACATGCATATGAAAGTTATATGCAAAATGTAAAAGATGATGAATTAAAAAAGGATCTACAAAAAATACAACAAAATCACAAAGAACATGCAAATTTATTAGCTGAAAGGATTCAAAACTTAGGAGGTAAACCTGCAGATAATCCCGGTATAGTGGGTAATATGAAAGAGCTTGTTAGTGAAATCAAAGGATTTCCGGATACAAAAGAAGGAATTATTCAAGGGCTTATTGATGGAGAAAATACATATTCAATTAAAATGTCAGAGGATATAGTAAGAGGAGATTTAGATGATGAAAGCTTAAGAATAGTTGAGAAAATCATTGATGAAGATAGGAGTCATGTTCAGCAATTAAAGAATATTCTTCATTAATAAATATAAATAGAACTATCCTATGATTAATTGTTTGAAAATTCTTGAATAGTACCTAATGATATGGTACTATTTTTTTGAACAATCGTTCAAATATATGTTTATATAATTATGGAGTGATTATTTGGATAAGAAAAACTTGCCAAAAGAAGATGCTAAGTCGAAAATTATCTTACATGCAACTTCAATATTTTCTCAAAAAGGCTATGCAGCTACTTCGATAAGCGATATATCCAAAGCTACTGGTTTAAGCAAAAGCCATATTTATTATTACTTTGAAAATAAGGAGATGCTATTTGTATTTTTAGCTAAAAAATCAATGACTGAATGGAGGGAGAAATGGCAGCGCACAACAATTTCATTTGAAAATGCAACTGAGAAACTGTATGGAATAGCGAAACATGTGTTATATAATTTTGAAACCCCATTGCTTCAAGCAGGAAGAGAAATGGCTACTAATGGTCAAGTTGATCCTAATACTGTTCAAAACTTATATACAGACCTTGCTGCTGTTCCCTATGAAACTTATCTTGAAATATTTCAAGAAGGCATTGAGGGTGGAGAATTTTCTATAAAAAATATCCAAGAAACAACAATGTTATTTAGCTCCTGGATGGGCGGTTTATATGCATCAATTGGTATTCTTGAATTTGAAACTTTAGAAAGACTTTTTATTGAAGCCGTGACAATATTTTTGGAATCAATTAAACCTTAACAACAACGATATTTTTTTAACTGAAATTGAACGAACGTTCAAAAAGTATCCATTTGAAAATCATCATTCCTTCTTAACTCATTCTTGTAGTCAATTAGATGCATGGAAGAATAATGAGGTGGGACTCGGGTTATTAGCTGATGAAAACTTAAATGAGATTAACGAAATTGTGTTTTCAAAACATTATAAAGGAGGGGCTATTAATGCGTATTGCTTTAATAGGAGATAGTTTAACTGAAGGAAGACCAGGTGTTTCTTTTTCATCAATTCTACAAAAGAGAAATAAAGATATCTTGATAGATAACTATGGAAAAGCAGGGGATACGGTAATCAGTTTAAACAAACGTTTAACAAATACAACTTTTCCGTTAGAATACGATTTAACGTTCTTGTGGATAGGAATCAATGATGTATATTCACAATTATTAGGTGTCAAACCACAGCCTTTTGCAAAAAATCATCAAGAATTTAAGCAATACTATCATCAGATTCTTCGTATCTTGTCTGAATCATCAACTAAGATTGTCACTGTCACACCATCAGTTATAGGGGAGAAATTGGACAATGATTCTAACAAAACATTGGAACAACTATCTTCTTTGATTCATTCAATCTCTAAACAATACGATAATGTAGCATGTTTAGATTTACATTCCCACTTCAAAAATGAACTCGATGGTCTTAATCCTTCAAATTATATATCAACTAGTGCTATTAGAATTTTAGTTGATGTTCTCCTTTATAAAAAAGCTGTACGAATTGATCATATTTCATCAAAAAGGGGGTTATACCTAACTCTTGATGGTATTCACTTAAATTCTATTGGAGCTACATTTGTAGCTGAGCAATATGAGAAAATGGTCTACACGTCAATTCAAAATGGTATACAAAAGGCTGATGTTATTAATTAATACTGTTATTAATTGTTGTTCCTTTCAATGGGTGTATATATTAGAAATCCTGTTATGACAAACGAATTAGACTGTAGATTAGTTTTGTATGAAAGCCAATTTTCTACAACGTTTATAGTAATAAAAAATGGTTTCTCATGTAGTTCTGTTTCTCCAGTAAACTATAAATCTCATTAAATAGGAGGGTTTTACATGATGAGCGGTAGAAAGGTAGCAATTGTAACTGGTGGTGCATCAGGAATAGGTAAGGCAATTTGCAATGAATTAGCCTCAAGGAACGTGTTTGTAGTCATAACAGATATTAATGAGACAAACGGAAAGCGTACTGAAGATGAACTAAACAAAGACGGTGTATATGCTAAATTTATATGTCTAGATGTAACAAATGAGAAAATGGTAAGGAGCGTTTATTCAGAAATATATAGTAAGTACTACAGGATAGATTATATTTTTAATAATGCGGGTTTTGCGATGTATGGTGAATTATATGATATGTCCATTGAACATTGGGAAGAAATCATGGATGTAAATGTGTGGGGGGTTATTTATGGGACTCAATTTGGTTATCAATTAATGAAGGAACAAGGGTGGGGTTATATAGTTAACACTGCATCTGCTGCTGGACTGGGTCCATCCCCGTTAAGTGCAGCATATGCTACGACAAAACATGCAGTAATTGGTTTGACTACATCTCTTCACTATGAGGCCGAAAATTACGGTATTAACGTAAGCACATTATGTCCTACATTCGTTCGAACAGCAGCATTTGACAATGCAAAAGCAATTAAAATGGACAAACTAATGATGACTAATCAACTTAAAAAACAAAAAATGATGTCTCCAGAGAAACTTGCAACAATAGCTATAGACGGTGTGCACAAAAATAAACCGATTATTTGTCCACTGCCAATGCGAAGAACGATAGATATTATGTTTTCGATGTTCCCGTTTGCTCATAGAATGTTAATGAAATTAGTATGTAAAGTTGGACGAGAAGCGAAGGTCACTACGTAAATTGTCTTTGTACTTCCTCATTCATTAGCTCAATATTAATTATCAACATCTTATCCATTGACAGGCACATGCCTAGTTTTTTTTTCGTATGATACATATATGAAAATGAAGGAAGGATGATTGTATGTATTATTACACTCCACAGTACCCGAATCAACAAGCTCTTGTCCACCCTCAACAACGACATTTAAATACACAAGTAAATAATCGATCTGATCAAGAAGTCATTACACAGCAAGTTGTTGAAGCGTTAAATGAAGCTGTAATAGGTGAAGCAACAGCAATTGATTTTTATGAAAGACTATTAAAGGCTGCACCGAATGATCAACATAAGAAAGATCTTTCACATGCTTTAGAAGATGAACGAGAGCACCTAAAAATATTTTCAGACTTATACACCGTTTTAACAGGTAATGAGCCTAAATACAATATTGATAAGGTCGTTTTTAGAACATACCGTGAAGGGTTAAAGCTTGCTTATGAAGATGAACTAAAAGCTTATGAATCATACCGTAATAGCTATTTGTTAACAAAAGATTTAAGAGTTCGTGATACATTCTTTCGAGCATTCACAGACGAAATCGAACACGGAATTCGCTTCGGTTTTTTGTTGTCAAAAAGCAGAGGATGACCAGAGAGTAGAAAACGTGAATGAAGGTGACTTTATTCACGTTTTTTATTTTGCTACTAATTAAATTTTTTCTTTGTTTAATGATGGTGATGTACTGTTCGAAGACATGCTAGTAGACCATTTAAATTTACTCTATTAACCTGCTTTATTATCAGAAAGCTATTGTACAGTGAAGTCCTAGAATTATTGTGTTTACAAAAATTTCGACACGCTTTGACTCTTGGAACTTTGACGTCCTATTTTGCAAATATGCCGCTCAAAACTCTTTTCTTTTATAAATTTGAAGCGCTATCGTATAGGATACAAGGAAGAATACTAGTGCAACTATCCAAAATAGAGCTGAAAATAACACCTCATAATTTACGCTTAGTATAGGGTCAGATGATACATGTTTCCAAAACAATTCAAACAACGCGCTACTAAGAAAAAACACCACAATTCCTGCAATTACACTAATTATTTGTATTATATCAGATTTTTCTACTCCTAAATGGTACGTAAGTGGAAATATAAAACAACCTAAAAAAAGAGCCAGTCCACCACCATTCATCAACCAGGTAATCGTATAAATAGTTAAAATATCCCCAATAAAAAGTTCGCTCAACATGAATACGATAATCGCTACTACTGAACCAATAAGCACCATAATGAAATAAAACAAATATTGGCTTTTCACAATATGACTTCTTTTCAATGGTAGCGTATTCATATATTTATTCCATCCAGACAGTGCATCAAGCTTAAGTCCCTCAAATGCAGCTTGGACAATGAAGAGAACTGGAGTAATTCCAGCAAAACGAAAAGTTAGTTCATTTTGAATAAAGAGCAAAATTGCAGTTATTACAACACTTAAAACTAAATAGAACTTAAAACTTTTCTCAACAGAATAATATTGGTTTAACAACAAAGCTTTCATACGTTTTTACCTCGCATTAATAAAAGTGTCACGTCGTCAATGGAAAATTTTTTTCGCGTTATTGAAAGGGAAACTCGCTCTAGATCACTGACAAGCACATCAACTATATCATCATTCTTTTCATACGCAACAATCACATCTGACTCAATTTGATCAAATTCCCTATATTTACATTGCAAGATTGCATATTGTGATAACAACGTCTCTTTATTAACTTGTAGCAGAATTTCACCGTCTCTAATAAAAATTAAAGTATCTGCTATTTTTTCAATATCGCTTGTTATATGCGACGATAACAAAATACTGCGCTGTCCATCTTTCACATATTCCTTTAACACTTGTAATAAATTCTCTCTGCTTGATGGATCAAGACCCGCTGTTGCTTCATCTAAAATGAGTAACTTCGCATCATGAGACAGGGACACTGCTGTAGATAGCTTCATAGACATCCCTCTTGAGAAGTCACTAATCTTCTTTTTTTTCGGTAAAGAAAAAAGGTCAATATATTGATTAAATGTTTCTGGATCCCAATTCTGATAAATATGCCGAAATACTTTTCCTAATTTTTCAATATTCAATTGCCCAGGCAAATACATATCATCAAAAACAACGCCGATATCTTCTTTTAAATAAAACCTTTTTGAATCAAGCTCTTCTCCAAATATCCTGATGAGCCCACCATCCTTATGTAATGTACCTAAAATCAATCCCATTGTTGTTGACTTTCCTGCCCCATTGTCTCCGATAAAGCCGATGATAGTACCATAAGGAATGGCGAAAGAGATATTTTTTAACATGAAATCTTTATCTACATACCGTTTGCACAATCTTTCTACTTCTAAAACATTTGCCATAAATACTCTCCTTCTAGACAATATCTGCCTTTAGTAGTGATACAAGCGATGGTGTTACATCAAAACTTTTTCTATAACAGAACAATAGTTTTTTAATTGCTCACCATTAACATCTGCATAAACCATTTGTAAGGTAGAATCTCACTTTTAAAATGTTACAGAAAAATTGAAGCTTACTATCATAAGCTAGAGCTTCTTCCTTATTGAGATATTGTATTTGTCTGCTAAAAAAATGCAGTGTTTTTCACTAAAAGGTATCCCAGTAATCTCTTGAATCTTTTCTTTATTTTTTTGATAACATAATTGATACGATGTCTAGTCCTGCATGAACGAGCAAAGCAAAAACATAAATTGTCATAAACAAATTAAAAAACGGAAAGGAATATGGCGTAATCCATTGTGTAAATAGTTTCGACTCCAGAACCCATCTCCCAAACTTAGCAATTAAATGATCACTATCATTAATGTTTGGCTCTAGGAAAGTGCCATCAACTGCGATAAAGATCAATTGAACAATTAAAAATATCCCAATGGTTATCATCCAGCGTTTTGCTAGGTTAGTATTATATGTTTTTTTTGTACCTGACATTTTACCCCTACTTTTCTTACGTTCTATAATTTTTAGTTTTTTTATTCCTTCAAGCATCAGTTGGTTTAACGAAACACCATTCGTTACCCACTGAGTCTATTAAAATCAAGTTACACGGTTTTGCTAAAACATATATCTCAACTTTCACACATAAAAATACTAAGATTTCGAATTTCAAAAATCAGGCGGAGCAGTGACCACCTGATTTTTTGATCTTTATGTTTACTAGAACGAGTTCACTGACCTGCTGTTAAAAGATCACATATAGGTAAAGCTAGTATGTCACGCTCCTTTTCCTAATACCCAGCGGTCTTTTTTGAACATGAATGAGCCAAGTAAAAATAAGATAGCGATAACGAGAACTGAGCTTGCTACTACCATTCCTATGCTTTCAATAGAATACACACCGAAAATTAATTGTTTAATTAATGCGAAAATATTGAAAAATGGAATGAGAAAATGGGTTGTAGTTATTTCATTTACAGATAAGCCCATTAGTAGAAAGAATGGAATCATCGCTAACATAGACAAAGGCGATACATAGTTTCCTGCTTCCTTAACTGTATTTGCTAATAGACTTAGCATCATCATTATGCTAGAAATTAAGGGAGCAAAAGCTAAAATTCCAATACTCATAACCCCGATGAATGGTGCCACTTTGTCGTCTGGTATAACATTCGTTAGTCCTTCGGTAAATAATTTGGTCGTAATAACGAACATCACTGTAGCAAAAATTCCACTAAACGTACTTAAGGTAGAAACGGTTAACCATTTACCAAAAAGTATGTTTGTGCGTTTTACTGGTGTCATTAATAATGCTTCCATCGTGTTTCTTTCTTTCTCACCCGCAAATAAATCATTACTAGTAGGAATTCCACCCGTAATAATAGACATCACAATAATTAGTGGAGCAAGAATGCTTAGGAGAAAGCTTGATGTATCTTCCTCAGATTCAGAAATGCTATTAATCGAGAAAAGAAAGGGTTCAAATGCATCAGCGTCTAAATTATAATCTTCATACCTCTTTTGTTGGACGGTTTCTTTTAAAGTGTTTAGGTGAGAGTTTATCGTACTGGTAGCTAGCTCGCCTTTTTGACTAAATTGATCTACGTATATATCAATAGCAGGTGACCCACCTTGTTCAATCTGGTTAAGAAAATCTTGGTCTGCATATAAGGCAATCGTTGCTTCTCCGTCTTTCACAGTTTGGATAGGATCGGTCACCTTTGACACAGTTACACTTTCTAAATTAGAAAACCAATCATATGTTTTATCATCTATCGTGTTCTCTACAGCAACTGTATAGTTTTCGGTTGAGTCTTTAAAGAAGAATGCCTCGTAGAAAAACACCATCCCTAAGCTAAATAACATTGGAATGAGAATACTAAGCATGATTGTCTTGCGATCACGAAGCGAATCAATTAATTCTTTTTTGTAAATTGTCCAAATCATTTTAAGCACCTCTCACTAATCTTGACATAAATATATAATTTAAATCTTCACTTTCTTCTTGTTTATACAGTTCATCAATAGCACCTTGATATACGAGCTCACCTTTATGAATCATAATAATTGACTGACATAACATCTTTACCTCTTCCATAATGTGGCTTGAGAAAATAATTGTTTTACCCTCTTTACGGAGTTGGTGAACTAATTCGCGAAACATATTTGCTGACGTAATATCAAGGCCTGTAGTAGGTTCATCAAATAAAATAATGTCAGGATCATGAATAAGTGTTCTTGCGATTGCTACCTTTTGGCGCATTCCTTTAGAGTATCCACCAACTTTTCTGTCGATATAATCCTTCATACCAAAGCGCACAGCTAATTGATCTATACGGACATTCGTTTCGTGCTTACTAATACCGTAAAGTGAAGCGAAATATGCTAAATTTTCTCTTGCTGAAAGGCGATCGTACAATCCAGTTTCACTGCCGAATAAAACGCCGATTTGCTGCTTTATACCCATTGTTTTCTTGGATATATCAATACCATTAATCTTTATAGATCCATTTGTAGGCTCCATAATTGTTGATATCATTCTTAACAAAGTTGTTTTCCCTGCACCATTTTCTCCTAATAGACCAACGATCTCACCCTTTGAAATAGAAAAAGAAACATCCTTTACAGCCGCAATCGTCTTTTTCTTTTCCTTAAATTGTTTGGATACGTTTTTCACTTCGATCATCCATCGTTCGCTCCCCTCATTTATAACTGTCTTCACTTTACAAAACCTTATGAATTTTACCAACCATGTTGTCGTGAAACATTCTTTTCCTGTCGTGAAAATTCCATTTATGGTATTTTATTTATGTTAGGATAAAAAAAACAGATTAGTTTCGGAGTGAGGATATGGTGAAGGTTGGTCTAGTTGACGATCATAAGTACGATTTGGAGAAACTTGAAGCATTATTAAGAAAAGAAGAGATGTTCTCGATTCATTTTTCAACAACTGATTCTGAAGAAGCTTATGAGTTTATTAAGAAGAATGAGATAGATCTCCTGATCACCGATATTGAAATGCCAAAGCTTTCAGGTTATGAATTAGCTGATTTTATTCAAACTTATGCTTTGGACATAAAAGTAATTTTTTTAACTGGTCATAGTGGATACGCTGTTCATGCATTCGAATTGGATGTTCTTGACTATATTTTAAAGCCATACTCTAAAGATAGACTAATGAAAGGTATGAATAGATATAAAAGGCATATGGCACCAACAAAAGATGAAGGGAAGTTAGTGTTAAAACAAAAATCTGAAATGAACTTCATTGATAAAAAAAACATTCTCTTTATTGAAAGAACAGGTCGATCATCAAAGTTAGTTACTATAGATGGAGAGTTTGAAACGTACCAATCATTAAGCGATTTAGAAGATCAGTTGAATAACCGAAATTTCATTCGCTCTCACCGATCTTTTATTATTAACCTACATTACGTAAAAAATTTCTCAATATATGCTAAAAATTCTTTTTCTATCTCTTTTCAGCATACGAATCAAACAGCGATTATTACCAAAAGTAAACTTGAATACGTGCAAGAAAATTATTTTTAAAGGGGTACAATTGTGAACTTAAAGATATTTCATACGAGTATGATCTTTATTGTACTTTTATTATCATCATTAACAGTTATACATAAATTATTTCTATCTATTAACGTGACAATTACATTCTTAATCGTCTATGCTGTTGTGTGGTTGTTTCTATGGAAGAAGGTTCAAAAAATATTCTTCCAAGTAGAGGTTATTTTATTGTTAAGTAGCATACTTTGGCTCATTCAAATTATCATAGTGTTTCTTCAATTTTATAGTAATAAGCCTATCGTGTTTACTAGTTTATGGGTCGTTAATATGTTAGTTGAATGTTTCAGATGGTCATCATTGGGTAAAATACAGCTTTTATTATTGAATGATTCAGTTTTGCAAGAAGAGAAGATGAGTATACAAGATGCTTTTCGAGAAATCAGGAGTCAAAGGCATGACGTGATGAAGCATATGAATGTTTTTCAATACATGCTTGAAGAAGAAAGATTAATAGAGGCGAGATCATACGTTGAATCGCTGATAGGTGAATACGAAAATGTTAATTTGACCATTAAAGGTGAAAAAGGACATATCACAGCACACTTACATCATTATTATGTCGAGGCTATGAAAGAAGGGATAGATGTAACCTATCAGTTACAAGTTCCACTAACACTATTACCAATGAGCAACTTAAATCAAAGTAAGTTAGTTAGTAATTTACTTGAAAATAGTGTCGAAGCTGCCGTTGGATATTCAAGAGTTCATAAAGAAGGTTCTGTCGTATTGAAGTCATCAATGGTAAGTGGTTTTTACATACTTGAGTCAGTAAATCACACCCAGCATATTCCAAAACAAATTATCGATTCTTTATTTACATCATATGGTCGGTCTTCAAAAGGAAAACATAGAGGGCTCGGTACGACAATTATAAATGATATTATTAATGAGTATCACGGTAAAATAACTTACAAGTATGATTCACCATTTTTATATATTAAAATTAAAATGCCAATTGTTAAAAGTTAAATTCTATTTTAATCAAAATCTTATATTCAACACTTTTACGCAAAGTAGATGTATTCGTAGGTATAAAACTATGGCCTGTTCTTCTATAAAAAGACGGCGTTCTCATTAAAGAAGCAATATAGTTATGAAAAAGGCTATATTCATAATAATTGTTTCTTTTTAAATAGGCTGTTTTTGAAAAGCGCATTTTGTTCTCTAAAACCAATAATACATACCAGTTCCTCAGATGTAAGTGAAACAAGCAACAATTTAAGGAAAAGTGCCGTAGTAATAATAATTGTTTCTTTTTGTTCAAAGTTTTAAGCATGTATACCTGTAGCCTACGTGGCATCTTTTCTTTTATAACCATGTTGGAGCGACCATAAAACTCATCATATTCCATTATTAGTAACAATCGCAACAAAGCTTAAGAAAAGAGACTTATGAAAAGAAATCTATGATCTGATTTTTAGGTAACCACAATGAAAGGGTTATATTTATAATAATCCTTTCATTGTGGTTATTTAATATATATTATTGAGCAATTTATGAACTTTATAGAGAATAAACTACCCGATTAGCACATTATAGTAAAATAAAAATATGCAGTATATACAATATATAATATGTTAAGAAGAAGCATGATTAATACTCCAGATATACCTGCTCAGTGAAAAGTCTGAATAGTATATCATATATTATCCTACAAAAGTATAGGAGGGGTACACCATGTGTAAACTGGCACGTTTGAAACTAAGTTTTATTTTTGGATTAATTTTTATGTTATTTTTTAGTTTTTCAACTTCTAATGTCGTATTCGCAAGTGAAGCTAATGCAGATGAACTGTTAGGAACATGGCAAATGATAGTAGATGGAGAATCTGGAGAGGGGGCATTTTTCTATCGTTTTGAATTTAAGGATAATAATAAAGTGACTGTAATTAAGCAATATGGTGGTCATAATGTAGAAGAAGTAAAGTCATGGACATTAAACGAATCTGTTTTAAGTATGACTAGTGAAACAGGTGCACTAATTACTGAGTTTGATAATATATCACTTATAGTTAATAAAGATGGAGATTTATCATACAAAAATGGGTTTTATGAAGGCGTTGCCAAAGAGCATAATAGTCCCTTATCAATTTTTCATTGGGTAATGATTCTAATTGTTTTAATGGGCTTAAACGAATTGTTTAGAAAATCAAAATGGGCTGGAATCATCTTTTTTTTCGTTTTACCGATAGCCTTATTGCCTATTTGGACAAGTTACGGTGTTACTTATTGGTTCAAATGGGTAAAAGTATATTCTGTTGTAGGTGCAAGTGTATGGTTCATTTTAATGAGATATTCGAAGCTTGGTGGACTTACTTCTGCAAAACTAGTAGCAGCATTATTTTTAGCATTAAACATTGGAGAGGCAGTAACACAAGATTTTACTATGGGATATTTACCTAACATTTTAAATGGTATAGCAGGTGTGTTGTCAATTGCTACGCTATTTTATGGATTTAAAGGAATATATATTGATAATAGTAAAGAGAAGGATATGCTGTGGCCGAAAATGCCTCTTTTATGGATAATCGCTTATGATATTTGGAATTGGGTATTTGTTTATTTAAATTTCCCTGGATCAGCTTCTGCTCAATTTATGGTGCTACTATCTTGTACATTACCTGCTATGTTCATTAAAAAAGGCACATGGTTACAAGCGCGTGCATTCACATTGGCAGCTTGGTTTATGTATTATTTTACATTTCCAAGATTTACTGAATCAGTGGAATTATTAGTACCGCGTAACGATTTTTTAATGCTTTCAGTAGCTGTAATTAGTTTAGTAGCAAACGGGGCATATGCATACGTTTATGTGAAGAGAGTTGTGAAAATGAAGAAGCAAGGTGAATTTGCTCTCGTTTAAACATGAAATAAACAAAATGTATAAATAATTTAACAAAGGGTGACTGGTGATAGTAAGTTAAAGGTTGTTGAATGATTGTTACCTTATCCTGAGTTACAGTTACCCTTTCTTTGGGCTATTTTGGATGTTTGCTGTTTATCATACTATAGAGTATACAATTCTTGTTCAATGTCTCTTTTCTTCTATGGAATAATAGCAATGAGACATAAATTCCACTTTGATGTTGCAAAAATTATCACAAGAGCCTTTGTATTTAATTTAGGCCTTTATCGTAAACTTTGTTATTATTTTTTAGTAACAAAGATCGGTATGAAGAGTTGTAAGAAACCTCAATTATTGTAAAAGTAGAAAAGATGGCACGAACGCTAGGTTTATACGTTCTTATTTAGAACGATAAGAAACAATCAAGACGAAAACAGCCTTAATTTATATAGTAAGCAATAATAACAAAATTGCAGTATGAGAAGAGTAGTTTGAGAATACGTTATATTAGGAATGATAAAACAATCCAGTTAGAAATATTAGACCGAATCAATTCACATGCAAATAATTTCTATGGAGTTTTTCGTTTAGTTGTGATATATTAACCTAGTGAAAAATTGAAAAGAATACCGTAAGTACTTATGAAATTATCCATAATTTACGGGAGAGGTTCTAGAACACCCTCTATAAAAAACTAAGGAAATAGCTGCGTCCTTAGGGTGGAGTTTTTTTATTTGATTTTATAACAATCAATTTAAAAACTACATCGTGTTTGACAAATGCTTTTTTTGTTTGGCTATTTTCTGCTCACATCAGATAAATAGCATCAAAATAAACGAATAGAGTTCGTGATATTTACTAACTAAATTTAATTAGTAAATATAACATTGCTGAAAAAAATTACCTAATAATGGATTGATATAACTCTTTGAAAAATTGAATATGACAAGGATTTAACAGTAGAGAGGGGTCACACATAATGAAAAATGAAAAAGCTGTTGTAGTTTTTAGCGGAGGACAAGATAGTACTACTTGCCTTTTCTGGGCAATGAAAAGATATAAGACTGTTGAAGCAGTTACGTTTCAATATAATCAACGACATGACAATGAAATTGAAGTGGCAAAAAACATTGCCAATGAATTGGGTATAAAACATACAGTTCTTGATATGAGCCTTCTCAGCCAATTGGCTCCAAATGCATTAACACGTGATGATATTGCTATTGAAGAAAAAGAAGGTGAATTGCCTACTACGTTTGTTGATGGTAGGAATTTATTATTCTTGTCTTTTGCTGCTGTGCTAGCGAAACAAACTGGTGCTAAACATATTATTACTGGTGTTTGTGAAACAGATTTTAGTGGATATCCAGATTGTCGAGATGTGTTTATTAAATCATTAAATGTTACGTTGAATCTCGCTATGGACTATCAATTCGTTATTCACACACCTCTCATGTGGCTTGATAAAGCAGAAACGTGGGAATTGGCAGACGAATTAGGCGCATTTGATTTCGTACAAAAGAAAACTTTAACATGTTATAACGGCATAATTGCCGAAGGTTGTGGGGAGTGCCCTGCATGTAAATTGCGTAAAAGAGGCCTTGAACAATACGTTTCTACGAAAAATAGGGGTGAAAACAAGTCATGATTCAACAAATCTATCCTCAAGTACAACACCCTTATCAATTTGAATTAAATAAGGATATGCAATTCGCAGCTGCGCATTTCGTTCCGCATGATGAGGCAGGAAAATGTAGGGAATTACACGGACATACGTACTTTGTGAATATAACGATTGCTGGTGATGATCTTGATCATACAGGTTTCCTAGTTAATTTTCAGCAAGTGAAAAAACTTATTCACGGCAAATTTGATCATACTGTAATAAATGATCATAAAGAATTATTTAATGATCAAAACCCAAATGATTTTCCTACAACAGAAGTTGTTGCAAAAAAGATATGGGAAATTATTCAGGAACATTTAAATACGTTGCCAAATAGCCCGAAATGCCTTCAAGTTTTTGTTCGTGAAACACCTACGAGTTATGTTGTATATCGTCCAAAAGCTGGTGATCGATGATGGAAAAAACAATCCCAGTATTAGAAATTTTTGGTCCTACAATCCAAGGTGAAGGCATGGTTATCGGTCAGAAAACGATGTTTGTTCGTACAGCAGGATGTGATTACGCATGTAGTTGGTGTGATTCTGCTTTTACATGGGACGGGTCTGCAAAAAGTGAAATAGAGCAACTATCTTCGGAGGAAATATGGCAGCGACTAGTTGAACTTGGAGGAAATCGATTTAACCATGTTACAATTTCTGGAGGAAATCCAGCATTACTTAAGAATCTTGAACACCTACTAACCTTGCTTAAAGAAAAGGGGATTAGAGTAGGGTTAGAAACACAAGGAAGTGTTTGGCAGGATTGGTTTCTACTAATCGATGATTTAACTATATCACCTAAACCACCTAGTTCTGAAATGAAGACGAATTTTGAGAAACTAGATTTTATTATTGACAGGTTAGTCAGTAGAGGCAGACAACAGCATGTAAGTCTAAAAGTGGTAGTATTTGATGATAAGGACCTAGAATATGCAAAAATGGTACACAAGCGTTATGAACATATTAATTTTTATCTGCAGGTAGGTAATGAGGACGTTATGTCAGAGGATCCAGCCATTGTTAATAAACTACTTCACAAATATGAATGGTTAGTTCAAAAAACAATAGATTCTCCTGAATTGAATGACGTAAAAGTATTGCCACAGCTACATACACTCGTATGGGGCAATAAACGGGGTGTATAATCTCGTTTTACTAGATCCCATGTATGTGGTCAAATAAGTGATTGTCAATGAAACTGTGAAATAAATGAATAATGATAAATAGGAGAGATGTAAAATGCAAGGAAGAAAAGATGAAGAACTTAAGGATATAACGCTATTAGGAAACCAAGGAACAAACTATATATTTGAATATTCACCTGACATTTTAGAGGCTTTTGATAATAAACATACGAATAGAGATTACTTCGTAAAAATGAATTTTCCTGAATTTACTAGCCTGTGTCCAAAAACCGGTCAACCAGACTTTGCAACTATTTACATTAGCTATATTCCAGATGTAAAAATGGTGGAAAGTAAATCTCTTAAACTATATTTATTTAGTTTTAGAAATCACGGAGATTTCCATGAAGATTGCATGAATATTATTATGAATGATTTAATTAAACTGATGCAACCAAGATACATCGAAGTATGGGGTAAATTCACTCCTAGAGGTGGTATCAGTATTGATCCTTACTGTAATTACGGCATTCCTGGCACTAAATATGAAGAAATGGCTAACTACAGATTAATGAATCATGACCTATATCCAGAGAAGATTGATAACAGATAATTCCTACATTATCCTAAAATATCCTGTAAATGGTCACAGTTTTATGACCAAAGTTGTGACCATCAAGTAAAATGTGACCAAAGTTGTGACCATCAAGTAAAATGTGACCAAAGTTGTGACCAAAAATATGACCACTAAAATAGGAAATGTGACCTCAATGGTCACATTTCTTTATTATATCTCGATTCATTTATGTTCAAAATGAGAGAAAAGGAGGGCGTATAGTATGAAAATCCATCCTAAAGCATGGAGCAGGTTAACAGTTGATGAAAAGGTATACCTTTTCACCAACCACATCTTTACAAGTCATATGTAAAGTCTTGAAATCTATCATAACAGGCCGTTCAGTTTTATTGCTGGGAGTTGATCAAGTTTAACCGGAATAGAAGCAATAGGTCTAAGATGGGAATTAAATAATAGTATGTGGAAAAGATGTTTCAAACTGTAGATTAACTCAATTTATTCAATTACTTCATTGTTCTTATCAAACAATGTTAATTCAGCAGGAAAAGGAGTATCTAATCTTTCAGTAAATTTATGATACCTAACAAAGAGTTCCTCAGTTGATACATCAACATTAAAGTTGTAATTTTCAAACATGATGTTAACTAGAATATTATCAATTTTTTTCTCTGGGTTTTTTCCGATCAAAATTGCATATAATCCCTTGTTCGTTTCTATTTCTCGATATTTGATTTCGTTAGTACCGTGTCCTGCACCAGCCATTTTTAATTTGCCATTTAATCCTTCAATTAATCGAACATAACCAATGTTATCGTTTTCTAATTGAAATAAACCAATATGAGTTGATGTATCATCTAATTTAAATTTCTCTATAAGTGTAGGATTCTTTATAGGAGTAGGATTTAATTGACGCTGTTGACTTCTATTTAACCACTCTTTTAAACTAGACTCAATTGATTCATGTGTATTTTCAACTTGATATCTACTATCGATATAATAAACTGAGTATCCAAATCCAAGAATCAACAATAACGTAACAACGTATATTTTTTTCATCTATTATAATCATCTCCACAAACAGTTCAACTCCTTATATTGTACACCAAATGTGTCACATATCGATAGTTTAACTGATGATGGATTACGTGTATCAAAGAAAATAAAAGGTAATTCCTCCTTATAAAATAGATACCTATTATATAAGTGAATTGTCCTAATTTTCTTTTTATTATTAACCGCAATGAACATTTGTGATCATCAAATTAGTTCTATCTTGCACACACCAAAGAGTGAGGAGAACATAATATAAAGTACATTTACAACCATGACATAGCAAAGCTAAAATAACTATACGAATCGCTCAGGCTTAACTGAGCGTTTTGTTATTGGTAGTTATCTATATAGTTGCCATCGTCGAAAATTTCTCTGGCTTCAATAGGAGTCCACTCTTCTGGCGAAAGTTCTGGGTGTAAATCGAGATAGGATTGTACCATTTTATAACCTTCGCTATAACCGTAACCAAGAGGTAACCCATTTTCACCTCTGATTATTTCTAAAGCCCTATTCAAATTAACTGTATGAAGATTGTTTTTGATTTTTTCCCAGTTTTCTTTGTCATAGCTCTCATTTATTCGGGTCAATTCAACTTCAGGGTATATTAACTTTTCGAACGTGACGGCCTTCCCTTCAAAGATGATATTATCTAAAACAGTGAAAGGTTTATCGTTATTTAAGTATCTCTCTGTCCAAACACTATGATGATATTCATGAGCAGTTCCTGCTTTAATGAAATTATTGTCAAAATAGTAGTTGTATAGAATAATAATTTTCCCAGCTCCAACCGTAAACATAGGCGAAGTATTAGAGTTAGTGGTGGTAAACAGACACACTGTAGTTTCCTTTGAAGATGGAAGAATATTGGATGATTTGATTAACGCTTGCTGTATGGCTTTCTCAACTTGTTTTTCCTCAATTTTTTCACCTAGTATAGTCAACGGTGTGAACAAATCGGGTGCTGAATGTAAAATTGAATCCGCCATATTTGGATATTCTGCGTTCGCAAAACAGTCTTGATAAATGGGGTCAATAACCACTTCCTTATATACATCCAACTTAGAACGCTCAGAGCTTTCTTCTGTTTTTTCTCGTAATCCTTCAAAAAGCTTATAAGCTTTCACGATTTTAAATTCTTGATTCGTTTGAGGATTTTTAAATGATAAAATGAGGCTTTCTTTGTTCACTTCCTCCTTTTCATCCGTTATACCTCTCTCCTCATTTGTTGGTGAGCAAGCGTATAAAAATAAGAGCGCTATTGTAGCAGCGAAACCCATAATCGTTTTGTTCATGCCAAAACCTCCATCCATTTAGACGATTATCTTCTCGTTCTAAATTTCTATTATTATATTATTTACCATTTATCTTTTTGAAAAATAGTCAACCATTCTTTAGGGACTATCTAAAGTTAAAATTGTAGAAACAAAATATATTATTATTGTTGAAATAAATACGACCTTATTTACTAGTAAATTCCTTAATAACCAATAAATACCCTTTTAAAAATTTACGTTTTCTCTCTTAAAAAGTTTCAATTATATTAATTAAAATTACTATTTTATAAGGTATATCCCATAGTTCTAGAAGGTCATTGTTTTTATCATATGAAATAACAATAAAGAAGTGGAAACAATTATGTTATTAGCGTTAAACGGAAATATAAAATTTTTTCTAATGTGATACGAATTAATATGTTAGAAATCTAGTAAAAAAGGTAATCCTCCAAACACTTAATGCAAAAGGACATTTTTAAGTTGGTAGTCGTGAATATAACTGGAGGAATTTTCTTGACCCTTAGGAAAAAGCTGATTTATCCAAATTATTGTTAGGCTGTAAATATTATCACCCGACTGTACCATTGAATATCAATAATTCACCAGATTGATATGTGAACCTGACGAAACATGAAATTCGTCAGGTTTTTTATGCATTTTGGCTCTTGTTAAATTAAAGTAATATAAGAAAATATAAAAGTATATAATATTTTTGTATAAGTTTACTTTACTTTTATAAAAATAGAGTTTATAATTTCATTCAAGAGGTGATGGTCATGAAGAAAGATTTTGGTGATTCGATATCAAATAAGGTTTATGAATATCGTGTGCTTGCTAGAATGTCTCAGCAAGAATTAGCAGACAAAGTCGGGGTTTCCAAACAAACAATCTTCGTAATGGAAAAAGGTAATTATGTTCCGACTCTGCTGTTAGCCTTTCGAATTGCCGAATTTTTTAATGTTGATGTAAACGATATTTTTACTTATGCGAAAGGAAATGATCAAAATGTTTAATTATATCACTAACGCAATATTTTCCCCTTTAAAGTCTTGGGCTGAGCAATCTCAAGAAAACTTTCAAATTCTCCTTGGAGTTGGTTTTTTACTGTTCATAGGTAGTATTATTTTTGTTTTAGTATTGTATAAGAAGATTGGGAAAGACGACGAACGAACAAATAGAATCTATATGAAAAGCAGTTACTGTGTGCTGATGGTAATTGTACTATGTGACATGTTTTTTCCTAAAGAGTATATGTGGAACATTTTTTTCTTGTACAAATATGGATTGGCATTTCTAGCTGGTGGAATTTACTTAGCCATACAATATAAAAAGGATTTTTTATAAGGAAAGATAGAGGGCGAGACTCAGTCATGGATGGGGGATTAGACAATGTTGATAAATATGCTAACTAAGCGATATGGAAGTTCAATAGTTCTAAACGATCTTTCTTTAGATTTCAACCAAGGAGAAATCGTTGGTTTGATTGGGAGAAACGGCGCTGGAAAAAGTACCTTGATAAAGATTATAGCGCAAACTATTCAAACTTATGAGGGATCAGTTGCAGACAATCATCACGTAGGGTACTTGATTGAGGAACCAAAGCTATTCAGTAATAAGACGGGATTATTCCACTTAACTTATTTTTCAGGAATTTACGGAAACACGTTCAAACTCAATGAATATGAGGAGCTCTTGCAGAACTTGCAATTATTCGATGTGTTGAATAAAAAGGTGAAGGAATATTCTTTAGGAATGCGACAGAAGTTAGGTATCGTTATTAGTCTACTAAATAATCCAAGCTATATAATATTAGATGAACCTACTAACGGTATGGATGTGGAAACGTCTTTTGAGGTTTTGCAGGAATTGAGAAGAATGGCTGATGAACGAAATGTCGGTATTTTAATTTCTAGTCATAAATTAGAGGATATTGAAACGATTTGCGATCGAGTTTTATTTTTAGATAATGGCGCGATTGCTGGTGAACAGCACTTTAAGAAAATTAAGCAACGAACTATCAGCTTAGTCTTTGAGAATTCGGTTGATTTAGCTACATTCGCTTCGAAACAACACTTTGGGAACGTAATCCATTCAGGTGACAAAGATATCCGGATTGAAACAACTGTGGACAACGCTGAGGTTTTCGAAATGGTAAATCGACTAGGTCTCAAACTAATTGATTTTACTTCGGAGAAGAACACCCTGCGTAATGTCTATATGAACAAATTCAGAGGTGAATATCATGACATTCAGTATTAACAAATATGTGGTTTACAACATGAAAGAGCTGCTTAAAAATGGTTATCTATTTGTTGGTTTGTTGGGTGCTTGTGTACCCGCATTGGCTGTGGCTTACTTTATCCTTAACGAGACCACCACCTTTAACATCAAATATGTTTCAAATTTTTATGGTATGCTCGGTATGCTCGCAGCAGTCTTAATGCCGCTTTATTTTATCAATAGAGACTACTCGACTAAAACGATTTCTCTGATCAATAATTCGGTGCAAAATAGGAGAAACTATGTTTTCGCAAATGGTATCATCGCTCTTTCGGTAAGTTTACTTTATATAGTGATAGGTATTGTACTACTTCTAGTTACGAAATCACTGGGTGTTCCTGGTGAATTAAAGCTCTCTTTCCTGGCTGGATTCTCTGTGAATGTCTTTCTCTTGGTAATGACATATTTCTTATTTGGGTATCTTCTATTTTTATATGGTGTTCGTAGTGGTGCGGTATATGGTATCTTAACAGCCATGTTGTTGTTTTTACCAAATGCCTTGTATATAATCAAAGGGATGATTCATAGCGAGTTTCTTTTAAAGTTAATTGAGAATTTTCCCGGCTATTTCTATCCAGCCATGGTGGGATCAAATCCGTTCTCTCCACTACAATATGCTATTGGATCGCTTACATTATTTGTTTTGTTAGGGGTTGTCCTTAAAAAGAGTGCAAAAATCGAAGTATAGGAATCTTTTCCAAACGATGATGCTCCATCAAATTAATTTGGCCAATTTGATAAGACGATAACATCAAGATATAAGAAAAGAGTTCCAAAAGGAACTTTCGAAAAACTATTGGAAACTTTATTTTTAGAACCGTAGTTATGGTTTTAACTACAGGAGGAGCTACCCTCGACTTAATAAACAAATAAATTGAAGAACAAGGTGAATGAAGACCTTAGCGACTAAACTCCATTAAATCAAATAGATTTTGAAGGGGAATGCGTCGCTAATTTTTTTGGTTGGAGAAACAACTCGAAAACAGCCTTCTAAAAAGATGTTTTTCGCATTAATTGTTGCTTTTCGGAAGCTAAATCCGAATATTACTAACGTCCAGGGGATTGTTTTCTTCTCTATAGACTAAATATAACAAACTAAAGTGTATGTGAAAAATCAACAAAGTGTACGTAAACAGCCCTTCCATAAGAAAAATAATCATATTGTTTATACAACAATAAGGTTTTATTTTGATCATCATATGATATGTATCCAAAAATCTTTCTTAGAAATTTCTGACTCTTAAATGATATTTCCCTCCGATATTACCTGCTGGAGTATACACCTTGATTTTATATTTGCCAGATCCATATTGGTTTAAATCTACTGAATATAATCTCTCCTGTGTACCAGCAGATGTAGATTCTCCTACTAGATTTCCATCTGGAGCATACACTTTATATTTATAATTGTAACTATCATGAAGATTGTTTAACCAAAAATTACATTCTGATCCTTTATTAAGATCTAATTCTACGTAATGTATGTTAAAGTTCCCGTTTAATATACCCTCAACATCAAGGTCAGCAACTGCGATGTTATTTTCAGTGTTTGCTGCAGTACTTAGGACTGGTTTGTCTTCATCTAGCAATATAGGAGCTAACAGAATAGTAACGATGCAAACTGAACTAACCACTCCTAGAAATGGAATTAAGAAAAGTGTGAATTTTTTACTTCTATTTTTCTTATGTATGTTATTCTCTAACTTTTGTCTAAGTTCTAATTGTTTTTGAGGGTTCCAATGTATGTGGTCATCTAGTTTTTTTACATGGTTAAATGGATATTCTTTAGGACGATTGTTCATAAATATGCCCTCCTTTCTCTAATTCTTTATGAAGAAGTTTCATAGCTCTAGATAAAGTAGTTGTAACTTTACTTTCAGACCACCCTAAAACTTCACTAGTTTCTTTAATTGATAGTTCTTCTATCTTCCTCAGGATAATAATTTCACGATATGTGGGTTTTAGTTTGCTAATAACATCATACAATTCTCTAACACTTTCATTGATAATTATTACTTTATCTAACGAGGGACTACTTTCTTTCTTTTGCAAGGTTGGAACAATATGGTCCAAGACACTAAATCTTTTTCTTCTAATATGATCCATTGATAAGTTATGAGCAATTTGAAATAACCAAGTTTCCACTTTTTCCTTATCCTTCAGCTGATCATATGAGTTATTAACCTTTATAAATGTATCCTGTGTTAAATCTTCAGCTGTATGGTAGTCCTTAGTAAGCACAAAAATAAATTTCAAAATTCGACTACTATACACGTCGTATAGATGAAGTACATCATTCTTGATTTTCTCTTGTTTCATTCTAGTCCCCCCTAACAGTTGATTATAAAAAACCTTAACACAAATACTTTAGAGATTAATTTTGGATATTTAAGTATCTCATGGATTATAGAAAGAAAAACTTCCAATTTGCTCAATAATTCGATAAAAAGAATAAATATATTTATATTTTCTGATAATATTCTATTTTTCTTCTTTTTTTAAAAAGTGTGACAAATTACATGCACATACGTCTTACATATGTATTAAAAAAATTAGGAGGAAAAATTATGAACGTATTTACTTACAGCTCCGCATAAAGAAGAACATAAAAGCAACAAAAAAAAGGATTAATGTTGATTTTGAAAATTATATTTGGAGGATATAAAAGTTTAATGGCTAGCTGAGGAAATTCGAGTTCGTATTTTTCGATTTAAGAGGCTTTTAATCTACACTTAATGTAGGTATAAATTAGTCTCAAATACCTTACAGTTTAAATATGAGCTTTTAATGACATTCACTAGTTTTAAGAAACGTTTTTAAGAAAATTCTTTCCAAAAAACCACCCATATTATCGTATATTTTGATATTTCTACTAGATGGTTTTCGGTTGACTTATGGTCAAATAAAGCACGAAAATCTGTAGTAGCAATCCGTTCAATTAGACTATCATAGGCAGGTTACATTAAATAACTTGTTATTCTACCCATACTCAGTCAACACCCCCTGATCCTACAAATGCACTCCTTTATCTTCCTTCTAAATAAATTATCGATCGTTGTGTCAATTTTTTCATGGCAAAGTGAACGCATAATTTTATAAATATCTGCTTAGCTATGATAAGAAATAATCGGGAACAGTGAAGATATGTATGAGGGTTGATTAGGTACGGACGATTAATCACAAAATCTAATTCTAATACAGTTCTAGTTATTGCTTAATAATGTAACGTGATAAGTAAGTATTGCTGTATGCTTTTCCACCACTTGTTATAAAGAGCGTAGATTCATCTTCAGAATCTAATATGATATCTAATTCTCTTATATTGTGAAAGTCCACAATGCTCTCAAATACCTTTATCTTTAAAGGTGCGGTCCGTTTTATCTTCTCTTTGCCAATGAAGCAAACATCTGAGAATCAATATATGTATGAAAGTTCTTTCAAAAGGGAATTCATAAAAAATCTGGTTTCTCGCCGAGGAGGGTGAGGAATCGTTAGAATTGTCCTCATTAAAGTAAAGAGGCTGGGACATAACTAGCTAAAAAAATAAAGAGAGGTGAATTTGAGCTTACTAAAATTCAC